>NZ_JBHVDX010000032.1:0-46678 GCF_042802555.1 Streptomyces sp. NPDC057474
GGGGGGGCGCCGCCGGGGCGCCCGGCGGCGCGCCGTCGCCGGGGGGGGGGGGGGGCGGGGGGGGGGGGGGGGGGCCCCCCCCCCACCGAGCACAGCAGGCGGCGGACAGGTACTTCAGGGCCGAGACGTGGCAGCCGTAGTGGTGCGGGGAGCGGCGGACCGCCTCCGCCCACAGCTGTTCGAAACCGGTGTGGCCGAGGCCCGTGCCCCGGGCGTGGTCGAGGGCGATCCGCCAGGGCACCGGGTCGCGCGGCTCGCCCTCGGCGGCCGCGGCGATCAACGGGTTCACCTCGCGCAGCAGTTCGACCCGGGCGGGGGAGTGCCAACCGCGGGCGACCGCCAGCTCGGCCTTGATCAGCAGGGCGTCCGGGTCGTGCGGGGTGGCCGCCTGCCAGGCCCGCAGCCACTCGTCGCGCGCGTGGGCGAAGGCGGCGAGCCGCAACGCGTACCGGTCGCGGTTCTCCCATTCGGCTGCCTCCCGGGTGGTCGCCAGCAGCTTCGCCGCGGGCGCGTACTCACCGCGGCCGGCCGCCACCAGCGCGGGCCCGAGCCGTTCGTCGGGGGCGTCGAGCAGTACCTCGTCGTCGACGGGCAGACCGACGGCGAGCCGTGAGGTGTGGCGTGCCATCCGGGCGGTACGGACGAGCGCGCGCAGCGGATCCATGACACCCCTTCGCGCCTGAACCGGCGCCGCTCTCGCGGACCGGGTTCCCGCCATCGTGGTTTCGCGATTGACGGTTTCGGTATCAAGACGGTGGGATGGCGGGTCCGGTTGTGTGCTGCCCGGATTGAGGTCCGGATCAGCGGTCAATGGTGGAGCAGAACCGATCAGTTCCTGCTCAGCAGCCGGGTGGCGCCCGCCGCCACCGTCGTCGCGAGGATCCAGCCCAGGATGATCACCACCGCGGCCAGCCACTGCCAGCCGCCGCGCAGCTGCCAGTAGCCGACGTGGCCGAGGTCGACGATCGGCAGCAGCAGGTCCAGGGCGAACAGGGAGGGGCTCCAGTTCGGGTGCTCGCCGCTCTTCATCGGCGGATGGTCGGCGTGCGCGAAGGCGTACGAGGTCAGCGCCCACAGCACCGCCATCCACACCGCGGCCCGGCCCGGCCGGTACCCGTAGGCGACCGTCCAGTCCTGCACGTAGCCCCAGAGCTTGGCCGCGAGCGGCAGGTTCTCCCGCCGGTGGCGCTGCTTGGCGAGGAGCACCTCGCGGGCGCCCTCGTCGTCCCCGCCGACCCGCAGCACGGCCGCCAGCCGCTCGTACGGCTCCGGGCTGTACTCGGCGGTCGCCGCCGCCACCCACTCCAGCCGCCTGGCCAGCGGGAACCGGTCACGCGGCACGAGGGTCTCGTACTGGAAGCCGCCCATGTGCAGGTTGCCGGGGCCGGGCCAGCTCTCCGAGCTGTCGATCAGGACGCCGACGCGGGCGCCGGACAGGACGACCTTGCCGCGCTCGGGCTTCTCGCCGAGGAACCGCAGCTCGGGCACCTGGACACGGCGCAGCGACAGCTCCTGGTCGTCCGTGAAGGTGAACCGGGCCCGCTCCAGATCGACGGAGTCGCCGAACCGCCCGTCGTCCAGCCGGATCCCGCCCTGGCACTCGAACCGCTGGACGCGGGTGCCGCGCGCGGGCGTGCTCCCGCTGGTGTGCAGCGGATTACCGATGCCGGCCGGGGTGAGATAGAGGGTGCGCTCGACGGTCAGCTGGGGAGCGTTGAGGGCGAGGCGGCCGTAGGGGTTGGCGAGCCGGCTGCCGCGCAGGCTGAGCGAGGCGCCGACGGTCGCGCCGCGCAGGCTCAGCTCGCCGTGCGACTCCAGCATCTCGGCCTGCACGTCCTGGGCGACGGTCAGCCCGTCGGCGGAGAGCGAGCGGCCGTGCCGGTCGCGGTAGACGACCGCCTGGTTGAGCAGCAGATCGGTGCCGATGTGCGCGTCCGCCAGCCGCACCCCGTTGTGGAACCGGCAGCGCGGCAGATGCAGATCGCCCTCCGTGTGCAGCCGGGCCGCCTCCAGCCGGGGCACCGAACAGTCCACCAGCCGTACGGTCGTGAACCGGGCCTCCGGCAGCAGGATCTCCTTCTCGAACCGGCAGCCCTTCATCTCCATGTACGGCACCACCTGGCCGCCCGCGAGCTCCAGGACGCCCTTGATCTGGACGCCGACCATCTTCAGCGCGGACACCCGGCCGGCCAGCGCGGGCGGCCCGTCCAGCAGCAGCCAGGCCACGATCCGGGCCCGTACGGTCCGCTCGGGCCCCCAGGGGTGGCCGCCGTGCGGATCGTCCACGGCGATGTCCCCGTCGCGCAGGTCGTACACGCTGCCATTGCGGAATGCCTGCCACATACCGGCCTCGGCGGCGGTCAGGTCGTCCGGCAGGTCCCCGTCGTCCCGGATGCCGGCACCCTCGCTCACAGCTTTTCCTTCCCCCGTCCCCTGCACTCACGTGTATCGCGCAACTGTTTACGCTGGTGATGCCCGCTGAGTCACACCCTGAACGCTAGACGGGAAGAAGATCTTCCGGGTTCCTGCGCCGGTCTGTATCAGCCATTGGAACGCGCGGACGGCCGCCTGCGCGGGTCTGAGAGAATTGAGCCTGTGATCTCCCGAATCGATCTGCGCGGCGACGCCCTCCCGGAGGGACCCGCCCTGCGCGACCTGCTGCCCCGAGCCGACTTCGACGTCTCGGCCGCCCTGGAGAAGGTGCGTCCGATCTGCGAGGCCGTGCATCATCGGGGCGACGCGGCGCTGATCGACTTCGCGGAGAAGTTCGACGGCGTACGGCTGAAGTCCGTACGGGTACCGGCCGAGGCCCTCACGCAGGCGCTGGAACAGCTCGACCCGGCCGTCCGCGCGGCCCTGGAGGAGTCGATCCGCCGAGCCCGCATCGTCCACCGCGAGCAGCGCCGCTCCACGCACACCACCCAGGTCGTCCCCGGCGGCACGGTCACCGAAAAGTGGGTACCTGTCGAGCGTGTCGGCCTTTACGCCCCCGGCGGCCGGTCGGTGTACCCCTCGTCCGTGATCATGAACGTGGTCCCGGCGCAGGAGGCCGGTGTCCCGTCGATCGCCCTCGCCTCCCCGGCGCAGGCCGAGTTCGACGGGCTCCCGCACCCCACGATCCTCGCGGCCTGCGCGCTGCTCGGCGTCGACGAGGTGTACGCGGCCGGTGGCGCCACCGCCGTCGCGATGTTCGCGTACGGCACCGAGTCCTGCCCGCCCGCCAACATGGTCACCGGCCCCGGCAACATCTGGGTGGCCGCCGCCAAGCGGTACTTCACGGGTGTCATCGGCATCGACTCCGAGGCCGGCCCGACCGAGATCGCGGTCCTCGCGGACGACACCGCCGACCCGGTGCACGTCGCAGCCGACCTGATCAGCCAGGCCGAGCACGACCCGCTCGCGGCCGCCGTGCTCGTCACCGACTCCGTCGCGCTCGCCGACGCGGTCGAGAAGGAGCTTCAGCCGCAGGTCGAGGCCACCAAGCACATCGAGGACCGCATCCGGCCCTCCCTCGCGGGCCGGCAGTCCGCGATCGTCCTGGTCGACGGCGTCGACGAGGGGCTGCGCGTCGTCAACGCGTACGGCGCCGAGCACCTGGAGGTGCAGACGGCGGACGCCGAGGCGGTCGCCGAGCGCGTCGTCAACGCGGGCGCGATCTTCATCGGCCCCTGGGCGCCGGTCTCGCTGGGTGACTACGCGGCCGGCTCCAACCACGTGCTCCCGACCGGCGGCTGCGCCTGCCACTCCTCCGGTCTGTCCGTCCAGTCCTTCCTGCGCGGCATCCACATCGTCGACTACACGAAGGACGCGCTGGCCGAGGTCGCGCACCACGTGGTGACGCTGGCGGAGGCGGAGGACCTGCCCGCGCACGGCGCGGCGATCAAGGCAAGGTTCGGTTGGAAGGTACCCGGCAAGTGAGCTTCGGAATCGACGATCTTCCCGTACGGGACGAACTGCGCGGCAAGAGCCCCTATGGCGCCCCTCAGCTCGACGTCCCCGTACGGCTGAACACCAACGAGAACCCGTACCCGCTGCCCGAGCCGCTGGTCGAGCGGATCGCCGAGCGCGTGCGGGAGGCGGCCCGGCACCTCAACCGCTACCCGGACCGGGACGCGGTGGAGCTGCGGACGCGGCTCGCCGAGTATCTGACGAAGGCGTCCGGGTACGGGGTCGATCCAACAAACGTTTGGGCGGCAAACGGCTCCAACGAGGTCATCCAGCAGCTGTTGCAGACGTTCGGCGGACCCGGCCGTACCGCCATCGGCTTCGAGCCGTCGTACTCCATGCACGGGCTGATCTCGCGCGGCACGGGCACCGGCTGGATCTCCGGCCCCCGCAACGACGACTTCACGATCGACCTCGCCGCCGCCGAGAAGGCCATCGCCGAGCACCGCCCGGACGTCGTCTTCATCACCACCCCCAACAACCCCACGGGCAACGCGGTCTCACGGGAGACCGTCCTCGCGCTGTACGAGGCCGCGCAGGCGGCCAGGGCTGCGACTGCCGGGGCGATCGTCGTGGTCGACGAGGCGTACATCGAGTTCAGCCACGGCGACTCGCTGCTGCCGCTGCTCGACGGACGGCCGAACCTCGTCGTCTCCCGCACGATGTCCAAGGCCTTCGGCGCGGCCGGTCTGCGCCTCGGCTACCTCGCCGCCCACCCGGCGGTCGTGGACGCGGTCCAACTCGTCCGGCTGCCGTACCACCTCTCCGCCGTCACCCAGGCGACCGCGCTGGCCGCCCTGGAGCACACCGACACCCTCCTCGGCTATGTCGAACAGCTGAAGACGGAGCGGGACCGGCTCGTCGCCGAACTGCGCGCCATCGGCTACGAGGTGACCGAGTCCGACGCGAACTTCGTGCAGTTCGGCAGGTTCGAGGACGCGCACGAGGTCTGGCGGAAGATCCTCGACCGGGGCGTCCTGGTCCGGGACAACGGCGTACCGGGATGGCTGCGGGTCACCGCCGGAACCCCCGCCGAGAACGACGCGTTCCTCGACGCGGTACGTGAACTACTGAGCTTTGTGGGGGACACCCCCACACCCCCGAAGGAGCAGAGCGCATGACTCGCGAAGGCCGCGTCGGCAGGATCGAACGGACGACCAAGGAGACGTCGGTCCTCGTCGAGATCAATCTCGACGGCACCGGCAGGACGGAGATCTCCACCGGGGTCGGTTTCTACGACCACATGCTCGACCAGCTCGGCCGGCACGGTCTGTTCGACCTGACCGTGAAGACCGACGGCGACCTGCACATCGACTCCCACCACACCATCGAGGACACCGCCCTCGCACTGGGCGCCGCCTTCAAGCAGGCCCTCGGCGACAAGGTCGGCATCTACCGCTTCGGCAACTGCACGGTCCCGCTGGACGAGTCCCTCGCCCAGGTCACCGTCGACCTGTCCGGCCGCCCCTACCTCGTGCACACCGAGCCCGAGAAGATGGCGCCGATGATCGGCGAGTACGACACCACGATGACCCGGCACATCCTGGAGTCCTTCGTCGCCCAGGCCCAGATCGCGCTGCACGTGCACGTGCCGTACGGGCGCAACGCGCACCACATCGTCGAGTGCCAGTTCAAGGCGCTGGCCCGGGCCCTGCGCTACGCCTCCGAGCGCGACCCGCGCGCGGCCGGCATCCTCCCTTCGACGAAGGGCGCGCTGTGAACGGGCTCTCCACCGTCCTGATCGTCGTCGGCCTCTTCCTGGTCGGCGGGATCATCTCGTTCGCCAAGCAGCAGATGCCGAAGAGCCTCATCACACTGCTCTCGATCGGCGCCGCGATGTGTCTCGTCGCGGGCGTCCTGCGGCTGGAGGTGTGGAATTGAGCACCGCGTCCAAGAAGGTCGTCGTCTTCGACTACGGCTTCGGGAACGTGAGGTCCGCCGAGCGCGCCCTCGCGCGCACGGGGGCCGAGGTCGAGATAACGCGTGACTTCGACAAGGCCATGAACGCGGACGGGCTGCTGGTGCCCGGCGTCGGCGCCTTCGCCGCCTGTATGAAGGGCCTGAAGGAGGCGCGCGGCGACTGGATCATCGACCGACGCCTCTCCGGCGGCCGCCCGGTGATGGGCATCTGCGTCGGCATGCAGATCCTCTTCGCCCGCGGCATCGAGCACGGTGTGGAGACCGAGGGCCTCGACGAGTGGCCCGGCGCGGTCGAGCCGCTCCAGGCCGAGATCGTGCCGCACATGGGCTGGAACACCGTCGACGCCCCGGCCGACACGAAGCTGTTCGCCGGCCTGGAGGCCGACGCCCGCTTCTACTTCGTGCACTCCTACGCCGTCCGCGACTGGTCCCTGGAGACGCACAACCCCGCCCTGACCGCCCCCAAGGTCACCTGGTCGACGCACGGCAAGCCCTTCGTGGCGGCCGTGGAGAACGGCGCCCTGTGGGCCACGCAGTTCCACCCCGAGAAGTCCGGCGACGCCGGAGCGCAGCTGCTGAACAACTGGATCGGAACCCTGTAGCCATGGCAAAGCTCGAACTCCTTCCCGCCGTCGACGTCCGTGACGGCCAGGCGGTCCGGCTCGTCCACGGCGAGTCCGGCACGGAGACCTCCTACGGCTCCCCGCTGGAGGCCGCCCTCGCCTGGCAGCGTGCGGGCGCCGAGTGGCTGCACCTGGTCGACCTGGACGCCGCGTTCGGCACCGGCGACAACCGGGACCTGGTCGCCGAGGTCACGAGGGCGATGGACATCAAGGTCGAGCTGTCCGGCGGTATCCGGGACGACGCCTCCCTGGCGAAGGCCCTGGCCACCGGCTGTACCCGGGTCAACCTCGGCACCGCCGCCCTGGAGACCCCCGAGTGGGTCGCCAAGGTCATCGCCGAGCACGGCGACAGGATCGCGGTGGGTCTGGACGTGCGCGGTACGACGTTGAAGGGCCGAGGCTGGACCCGCGACGGCGGCGACCTCTACGAGACGCTGGAGCGCCTCGACAAGGAGGGCTGCGCCCGCTACGTCGTCACGGACATCGCCAAGGACGGCACCCTCCAGGGCCCCAACCTGGAGCTGCTGCGCAACGTGTGCGCCGCGACGGACCGCCCGGTCGTGGCCTCCGGTGGCGTGTCGTCCCTCGACGACCTGCGGGCCATCGCCGAGCTGGTGCCGCTCGGTGTCGAGGGCTCCATCGTCGGGAAGGCCCTGTACGCGAAGGCGTTCACCCTGGAAGAGGCCCTGGAGGCTGTGTCGTGACTGTCCCGAAAACGGATGCGGCGTCATGACGCCCGAAGCCGTGCGGCGCGTGCAGAGCGAGAGTCCTTGGGAGGAGTCCTTCGGTTTCGCGCGTGCCGTCGCGGCGGGCGATCGCGTCCTGGTGGCGGGCACGACTGCCTTCAAGGGCGATGTGCTGTACGGGGAGGGCGACCCGTACGAACAGGCCAAGGTGGCTTTCACCAGCGCGGTCGAGGCGCTCGGTGAGTTCGGTCTCGGCGCCGAGTCCGTGATCCGCACGCGGATGTACCTGACACACATGCGGGACGTGGAAGACGTGGGGCGGGCCCACAAGGAGATCTTCGACCCGGTGCGTCCGGCCGCGACCCTGCTGGTCGTGGAGGGTTTCGTCGATCCGCGCATCCTTGTCGAAGTAGAGATCGAAGCATTCAGAGGCTAGGCCTTTCCGAGGCCTTTCTAAGGAGCCGTGGATTCATGACCCTGGCGGTCCGAGTCATCCCCTGCCTGGACGTGGACAACGGCCGGGTCGTCAAGGGTGTCAACTTCCAGAACCTGCGCGACGCGGGCGACCCCGTCGAAATGGCCAAGGTGTACGACGCCGAGGGTGCCGACGAGCTGACGTTCCTGGACATCACCGCCTCGTCGGGCAACCGTGAGACGACGTACGACGTGGTGCGCCGCACCGCCGAGCAGGTCTTCATCCCGCTGACGGTCGGCGGCGGCGTCCGCACGGCCGAGGACGTGGACAAGCTGCTGCGGGCCGGCGCGGACAAGGTCGGCGTCAACACGGCGGCGATCGCCCGCCCCGACCTGATCCGCGAGATCGCCGAGCGCTTCGGCCGCCAGGTGCTGGTGCTGTCGGTGGACGCACGCCGCACCGACTCCGGCTCCTTCGAGGTCACCACCCACGGCGGCCGCAAGGGCACCGGCATCGACGCCGTCGAGTGGGCCCACCGGGCCGCCGAACTGGGCGCCGGCGAGATCCTGCTCAACTCGATGGACGCGGACGGCACCAAGGACGGCTACGACCTGGAGATGATCACCGCCGTCCGCAAGCACGTCTCCGTCCCCGTCATCGCCTCCGGCGGCGCCGGCAGACTCGCCGACTTCTCCCCGGCCATCGAGGCGGGCGCCGACGCCGTCCTCGCCGCCTCCGTCTTCCACTTCGGCGACCTGCGCATCGGCCAGGTCAAGGACGCGCTGCGGGGGGCGGGGCACCCGGTGCGGTGACGCCGTAGCTCTTGACGCGAGCCCCGGTCGCCTGATGGTGGCCGGGGCTTTCCACCGGTGCGGGCGGACGTGCGGCGGGCCCGGCTCAGATCTCCACGGCTCAGATCCCCAGCTGCTTCGTCTCGTGCAGCTTGGTGATCGCCTCCTTCTCGCCCTCCAGTTCCACGTCGGCCACCTGCTGGCGGCCGTACAGGAACAGCAGCAGCTCGGAGGGCTCGCCGGTGACCGTGACGACGGGGGCGCCGCGGTGGGCCACCGCGGTCTGGCCGTCGGGGCGGCGCAGGACCAGGCCGGTGGGGGAGCCGCGGCCCATGAGACGGGCGGTACGCTCCAGACGGGACCAGAGGGCGTCCTGGAAGACGTGGTCGAGCTCGCGCGGCGACCACTCGGGCCGGGCGCGGCGGACGTCCTCCGCGTGGACGTAGAACTCGATCGTGTTCGACGCCTCGTCGATCTGCTTCAGGGAGAAGGGCGAGAAACGCGGCGGACCGGTGCGGACGAGCTGGATCAGCTCCTCGTAGGGCTTCGCGGCGAACTCCTCCATCACCCGGTCCAGGCGCGACGCGAGCTGCTTGATGAGGATGCCCCCGGCGGCGTCGGGGCGGCGCTCGCGCACCACCACGTGCGCGGCCAGATCACGGGTCGTCCAGCCCTCACACAGGGTGGGAGCCTCAGGGCCCGCGGTCTCCAACAGGTCGGCGAAGAGAAGCCGTTCACGCTTGGCATAGGTCGACATGACAGCCAGCCTACGACCGGGCCACCGCTCCGCCCAGCGCAGGCCCGGCCGATACGCGGCGGACGCCTGGCCGGGGAGCGTAGGGCGCCGGGCCGGGAACGCCGTTTCGTATGACAAGACGGTCCGGCCTGTGGACAACGGACGAGGCAGGTCACCGCGGCGCGGCACAATGGCACGCATGACCAGCACGCCGTCCTCCAGCAGCCCCAGTAGTCCCGGAGCCCCCGTCGGCCACGGCACTCCCAGCGCGCTGGACCCCGAGATCGCCGCGCGCCTCAAGCGCAGCGCCGACGGGCTCCTGCCCGCCATCGCCCAGCAGTACGACACCGGTGAGGTGCTCATGCTCGGCTGGATGGACGACGAGGCCCTGCACCGCACGCTCACCACCGGCCGCTGCACGTACTGGTCGCGCAGCCGCCGCGAGTACTGGGTGAAGGGCGACACCTCCGGCCACTTCCAGTGGGTGAAGTCCGTCGCCCTGGACTGCGACGCCGACACCGTCCTCGTCAAGGTCGACCAGGTCGGCGCCGCCTGCCACACCGGCGCCCGCACCTGCTTCGACGAGGACGTCCTCAAGGCCGTCGAGGGCGGCGCCGATTCCGACGTACCGTCACTGGATCAGTAAGGTCAGCCGCCATGGACCTCGAGACGTTCCGCAAGCTGGCCACCGACCGCCGTGTCATCCCGGTCAGCCGCAAGCTCCTCGCCGACGGCGACACCCCGGTCGCGCTCTACCGCAAGCTGGCCGCCGAGCGCCCCGGCACCTTCCTGCTGGAGTCGGCGGAGAACGGCCGGTCGTGGTCCCGCTACTCCTTCGTGGGCGTCCGCAGCCACGCCACCCTCACCGCCCGCGACGGCCAGGCCCACTGGCTCGGTACCCCGCCCGTCGGCGTCCCCCTGGACGGCGACCCCCTCGCCGCCCTGCGCGCCACCATCGAGACGTTGCACACCCCCCACCAGGAGGGCATGCCGCCCTTCACCGGCGGCATGGTCGGCTACCTCGGCTACGACATCGTGCGTCGCCTGGAGAAGATCGGCCCCGGCGAGCGGGACGACCTTCGGCTGCCCGAGCTGACCATGCTGCTGACGAGCGACCTGGCGGTCATGGACCACTGGGAGGGCTCGGTCCTGCTGATCGCCAACGCCATCAACCACAACGACCTGGACACGGGTGTCGACGAGGCCCACGCCGACGCCGTCGCCCGCCTCGACGCCATGCAGGCCGACCTCGCCCGGCCCGTCGCCCAGCCCCCGGCGGCCCTCCCGCCCTCCGAGCTCCCCGAGTACACCGCGCTGTGGGGCGGCCCCGACTTCCAGGAGGCCGTCGAGGACATCAAGGAGCGCATCCGGGCCGGCGAGGCCTTCCAGGTCGTCCCCTCCCAGCGCTTCGAAACGCCGTGCACGGCAAGCGCGTTGGACGTCTACCGTGTCCTCCGGGCGACCAACCCGTCCCCGTACATGTACCTGTTCCGCTTCGACGGCTTCGACGTCGTCGGTTCCTCCCCCGAGGCCCTGGTCAAGGTCGAGGACGGACAGGCCATGGTCCACCCCATCGCCGGCACCCGGCACCGCGGGGCGACCCCGCAGGAGGACCAGGCCCTCGCCGACGAGCTGCTCGCCGACCCCAAGGAACGCGCCGAGCACCTGATGCTCGTCGACCTCGGCCGCAACGACCTGGGCCGGGTCTGCGAACCGGGCTCGGTCGAGGTCGTCGACTTCATGTCCGTCGAGCGGTACTCGCATGTGATGCACATCGTGTCCACCGTCACCGGCCGGGTCGCGGCGGGCCGTACGGCCTTCGACGTCCTGACCGCCTGCTTCCCCGCCGGCACCCTCTCCGGCGCACCGAAGCCGCGCGCGATGCAGATCATCGACGAGCTGGAGCCGTCCCGCCGAGGCCTGTACGGCGGCTGCGTCGGCTATCTCGACTTCGCGGGCGACTCCGACACCGCCATCGCCATCCGCACGGCACTGCTGCGCGACGGCACGGCGTACGTCCAGGCCGGCGCCGGCATCGTCGCCGACTCCGACCCCGTCGCCGAGGACACCGAGTGCCGCAACAAGGCGGCGGCGGTCCTGCGCGCGGTGCACACGGCCAACCGACTCGGACAATAGGGCGCTTCTCACGTTAACCCCGGGTGACAACCCACCCGGGGGGCAGGCGATAGTGGAGTACGTGACCGCAGTACCTCACCCCCGTTCCGAACCCGCGTCCGTCCGCTCCGGCCGGCGCAGCCTCGCCCTGGCGCTGCTCAGCGGCGCGCTCGGCGCGGCCGTCGCGCTGCTCGCCAGCCGCCAGCGCTGGTCGGAGGGCACCATCTCGGTGGCCGGCGGCCCCTTCCCGCTGACCGCCCAGGGCAGCGACGTCACGGGCGTGCCCGCGGCCCTCGCCGTAGTGGGCCTCGCCGCGCTCGTCGCCGTCTTCGCCGTACGCCGGTCCGGGCGCGCCCTGGTCGCCGTCCTGCTCGCCCTCTCCGGCGCGGGCACGACGGCCGCCGCGCTGCTCGGCGCGTACGACAGCTCGGCGCTCGACGACAAGGCGGCCGAGGCCTCCGGCGACAGCGCCGCGACCGTCGACGCGCTCAGCCACACCGGCTGGCCGTACGTCGCGGCCGTCGGCGGCGTGCTCATCCTGCTCGCCGGGCTGCTCGCGCTCCGCTACGGACGGCTGTGGCCCGTGATGTCCGGCCGCTACGAACGCGACGGAACCCCCCGGCCACGCAAGGCCGAGCCGGTCGACCCCGACCGGCCCGAGGACATGTGGAAGGCCCTGGACCGAGGTGAGGACCCCACGGGACCGGACCCGGCCTAGGCCACGCGGACCGTACGACGCCCGGTGACGGGAGGCCGTACGGCCATAGGACCTCCCGGCGGCGGGCGGGGCCGGGACGCGGGAGTGGACACCCCCGCTCAAGGCACCCGTACGCGTACGGGACAATGGACGACGAGCGTCCGACTCAGCACAGGCATCGAGCGACACGCCTCGAGCACCACGCAATGAACAACGAGGAGCAAGTCATGGCGGGCAGCAGCCACGGTCACACCCCGGCCGCCTGGACCGGCGTCACCATCGCCTTCATCGGTTTCTGCGTCTCGGGCGCCTACATGGTGATGGCCCAGCCGCTGGGATTCTGGGCAGGCATGGTCATCACCGTCCTCGGCGGCGTCGTCGGCATGGTCATGCGAGCCATGGGCATGGGCCAGCCGAAGGACGCGCACGCCGTGTACGAGACGGCGGCGGTACGCGCCAACACCGCGGCGACCCCCGCTCCGGCCGGCGCCAAGAGCTGACTTCCGTGTGAGGGACGGCTCCGGGCCACCACGGCGGAGCCGTCCCTTCGAGCGCGCGTACGGCCCGCGCGGGGCAGAATGCGGGGTGTGAACGCCGAGACCCATCCCGCCGCGCCACCGCCGCGCGCCGAAACGGCCGATACCGCCGCCGCGAACACGGGCCGTGGCACGGGGCGCGCGCTGCGCGGGCCCTGGGTGCCCGCCGGAGTGCTGACGGCCGTCGGCGGGGCCTTCGCGTACGTCGCGGCCGTGGACCCCAACGAACCCGGCCACTACCCGGTCTGCCCGCTGTGGCGCTTCACCGGCCTCTACTGCCCCGGCTGCGGCGGGCTGCGCAGCGCGCACGCCTTCGCGAACGGGGACATGGCGACCGCCCTCACCGACAACGCGCTGGCCGTGGCGGGCTTCCTGGGCTTCGCGGTGCTGTGGACCGTTTGGGTGGTCCATGTGGCGCGTGGGCGGCCCCTGCGGCTCCGGCTCGGCCCCGTCCAGATGTGGTCGCTCGGCGCGTTGGCGCTGGTCTTCACGGTTGTCCGGAACTTGCCGTTCGGTGGCTGGCTCCATCCTTGATCAAATGGTGAACGTCCAGGTAGTGGGACCGCCGTCAACCGGATGCGAGGCCTACGCCCTCCTCCGGATACCATCGCAGTGAACTGCCAGAACCCTGAGAACCGCTCGACTGTCAATACATGACCGTCAAACGTTGTCACCGATTTTCACCGTCTGAAAGGGGGCCGCTCGCGTGAGTGTGCTCGACGAGATCATCGACGGAGTCCGTGCCGACCTCGCGGAGCGGCAGGCGCGCGTCAGCCTCGACGAGCTCAAGGAGCGCGCGGCGAAGGCTCCGGCGGCCAAGGACGGCGTGGCCGCGCTGCGCGGCGACGGCGTCAAGGTGATCTGCGAGGTCAAGCGGTCCAGCCCCTCCAAGGGCGCGCTCGCCGCGATCGCCGACCCGGCCGGTCTCGCGGCCGACTACGAGGCGGGTGGCGCGGCGATCATCTCCGTCCTCACCGAACAGCGCCGCTTCGGCGGCTCACTCGCCGACCTGGAGGCCGTCCGCGCGCGCGTGGACATCCCCGTCCTGCGCAAGGACTTCATCGTCACGTCCTACCAACTGTGGGAAGCCCGGGCGTACGGCGCCGACGTGGTCCTGCTGATCGTCGCGGCCCTCGACCAGCCGGCGCTGGAGTCGCTGATCGAACGCGCAGAGTCCATCGGGCTCACCCCGCTCGTCGAGGTCCACGACGAGGACGAGGTCGAACGCGCGGTCGATGCCGGTGCCCGTGTGATCGGCGTCAACGCGCGCAACCTCAAGACCCTCGAGGTCGACCGCACCACGTTCGAGCGCCTCGCTCCCGAGATCCCCGACTCCATCGTCAAGATCGCCGAGTCCGGCGTACGGGGCCCGCACGACCTCATCGCCTACGCCAACGCCGGCGCCGACGCGGTCCTCGTGGGCGAGTCCCTCGTCACCGGCAAGGACCCCAAGACCGCCGTCGCCGACCTCGTTGCCGCGGGCGAGCACCCGGCGCTGCGGCACGGGCGGGGCTGACCCGGCCATGACCGACCGCGCCTTCGCCGCCGACCGACCGGGGTTCGCCCCGGCCGGGGCGCCCGGGTGCGCGGGGTCGGCCGCGGTCTCGTCGCCTGTGACTGCTGTCGCCCACATGGGTGATCCGGGGCCGGTAGGCTGTGTCCCGATGTTCTCGATCTCCATGACGACCAAGGACCCCTACGCCCGCCTCGCACGCGGGTGCCGTCCCCGTGGCTGCCGGGCGCCCGCCCGCCGGGTCCACGGGCGCCGGGTCCGGTACGTCATCGGCGACGAGCCGGGCCAGGTGAACGGCATGCGATGGCCCCGGACGCGTCACCTGCGATGAGCTGAGCCGCGCCTCGCGCACGGCGACGTGCCGTTGTCGGACCCCGTGCAGGGGCTCCGGTCGTACGGCACCGCCGGTACGCCGTACGGGCGTGCGCCTTCGCGGCGGAATCACTGCCACCGGAGCGAGGTCCGACGACCGTTCGCGACGGTGAGCCCTGACTGCGGCTCAGCGCGGCGTGTACGCGATCACGGTGAACCCATCGTCCGACCAACCCGGGGCTGTGCCCCTGCGAGGTAACCGCATGTCCAGTGAGTTCTTCATTCCCGACCCCGAGGGTCAGGTTCCCAGTGCCGAGGGGTACTTCGGCGCGTTCGGCGGCAAGTTCATCCCGGAGGCGCTGGTCGCCGCCGTGGACGAGGTCGCCGTGGAGTACGACAAGGCGAAGCACGACCCCGAGTTCGCGCGTGAGCTCGACGATCTGCTCGTGCACTACACCGGGCGGCCCAGTTCGCTCACCGAGGTGCCGAGGTTCGCCGAGCACGCCGGTGGGGCGCGGGTGTTCCTCAAGCGCGAGGACCTGAACCACACCGGGTCACACAAGATCAACAACGTACTCGGGCAGGCGCTGCTCACCAGGCGCATGGGCAAGACGCGGGTCATCGCCGAGACAGGTGCGGGCCAGCACGGCGTCGCCACCGCCACGGCCTGCGCGCTCTTCGGGCTCGACTGCACGATCTACATGGGTGAGATCGACACCCAGCGGCAGGCCCTGAACGTCGCCCGCATGCGCATGCTCGGCGCCGAGGTCGTCGCCGTGAAGTCCGGTTCCCGGACCCTCAAGGACGCCATCAACGAGGCGTTCCGGGACTGGGTCGCCAACGTCGACCGCACGCACTACCTGTTCGGGACCGTGGCCGGGCCCCACCCCTTCCCCGCCATGGTCCGCGACTTCCACCGGGTGATCGGGGTCGAGGCCCGGCGGCAGATCCTCGAACGCGCCGGGCGGCTGCCCGATGCCGCCGTCGCCTGCGTGGGCGGCGGGTCCAACGCCATCGGCCTCTTCCACGCCTTCATCCCGGACACCGGCGTACGCCTCATCGGCTGCGAACCCGCGGGTCACGGCATCGAGACCGGTGAGCACGCGGCGACGCTGACCGCCGGTGAGCCGGGCATCCTGCACGGGTCGCGCTCGTACGTCCTGCAGGACGAGGAAGGGCAGATCACCGAGCCGTACTCGATCTCGGCGGGCCTCGACTACCCGGGCATCGGCCCCGAGCACTCGTACCTCAAGGACAGCGGCCGCGGCGAGTACCGCGCGGTCACCGACGACGCGGCCATGCAGGCGCTGCGTCTGCTGTCGCGCACCGAGGGCATCATCCCGGCGATCGAGAGCGCCCACGCGCTCGCCGGTGCGCTGGAGGTCGGCAAGGAGCTGGGCAAGGACGGGCTGATCGTCGTCAACCTGTCCGGGCGCGGCGACAAGGACATGGACACGGCCGCGCGCTACTTCGGCCTGTACGAAACCGCTGCCGACGCCGAGGTCGCCGCCGACGCGGCCGATCTCGCCGAGATCGAGGGGGACGCCAAGTGAGCGGCAACATCGAGCTGTTGAGTGACACCCTCGCCGCCGCCAAGGCGGAGGGGCGGGCCGCGCTCATCGCCTATCTGCCGGCCGGGTTCCCGACCGTCGACGGCGGTATCGCCGCCATCAAGGCGGTCTTCGAGGGCGGCGCCGACGTCGTCGAGGTCGGGCTGCCGCACAGCGACCCGGTCCTCGACGGTCCCGTCATCCAGACCGCCGACGACATCGCCCTGCGCGGTGGCGTCAAGATCGCGGATGTGATGCGCACGGTGCGGGAGGCCTTCGAGGCCACCGGAAAGCCCGTCCTCGTCATGACGTACTGGAACCCCATCGACCGCTACGGCGTCGAGCGCTTCACGGCCGAGCTCGCGGAGGCGGGCGGCGCGGGCTGCATCCTGCCCGACCTGCCCGTCCAGGAGTCGGCGCTGTGGAGGGAGCATGCGGAGAAGCACGGGCTCGGCACGGTCTTCGTGGTCGCGCCCAGCAGCAGGGACGCCCGTCTCGCCGAGATCACCGCGGCGGGCAGCGGCTTCGTCTACGCCGCCTCGCTGATGGGCGTCACGGGCACCCGGGCGTCGGTGGGCGCGCAGGCCCAGGACCTGGTGGAGCGCACCCGGGCCACGGGTTCCGGCCTGCCGGTCTGCGTCGGCCTCGGGGTCTCCAACGCCGAGCAGGCCGCCGAGGTCGCCGGGTTCGCCGACGGTGTGATCGTCGGGTCCGCGTTCGTGAAGCGGATGCTGGACGCGCCCGACGAGGCTGCCGGTCTGGACGCCGTACGGGAGCTGGCGGGCGACCTTGCGAAGGGTGTGCGCCGGAGCGTGTGACCGGGGTGTGACCCGGCGCGTCGAGGGGGCTCGTGACGTTCACCCGTTTGTCGTACGGGGATGGCTGGACGTAGCGGGTGATCCGCTCACTCGAACGGGTGGAAGTGGGATCGGGGAGGCGCGGTGCGCCTCCCCGGTTCGTTCTGCGGGATGTGAGCGAGAAGAACCGTGAGGGAAAGCGCACCGCCCGTGAACGGCTGGCGGAGGAGCGCGAGAAGCAGAAGGCCGCCGAGAAGCGCCGGCGGGCGCTGATCGTGGGTGCCTCGGTGCTCTGCGTGCTGGGGCTGGCCGCCGTGATCGGCGTCGTGGCGGCGAACGCGGGCAAGGACGACGACGCCGACACCGCGGGCCCGGTCGTGGCGCCCTCGGGGGCCAACGGCGAGGACAGCCTCGCGATCCCCGTCGGGGACGCAGGCGCCAAGTCGACCCTCTCGGTGTGGGAGGACTTCCGCTGTCCGGCCTGCAAGTCCTTCGAGGACGCGTACCGCTCGACGATCCACGAGCTGACCGAGGCCGGGAAGCTGAAGGTCGAGTACCACCTCGCCACCCTGATCGACGGGAACATGGGCGGCAGCGGCTCCCGCAAGGCCGCCAACGCCGCCGCGTGCGCGCAGAACGAGGGCAGGTTCCCCGCGTACCACGACGTGCTGTACGTGAACCAGCCCCCCGAGACGAGTGACGACTTCGCCAGTGAGGCCAAGCTGCTCGACCTGGCGCAGAAGGTGGACGGGCTGGACACCGCCGCCTTCCGCACCTGCGTCGAGGAGGGCACGCACGACAGCTGGGTCGCGAAGTCGAACGAGGCCTTCCAGAAGGGCGGCTTCTCGGGCACGCCGAGTGTCTTCCTCAACGGCACCAACATCTACGCGGACCAGTCCATGACCCCCGCCAAGCTGAAGCAGATGGTGGAGGCGAAGGCCCAGGGGTGAGGCTCGGGGGAGCCGGGAGGGCCGTGAGGTCCTGGGGTGAGTCCCGTGGGGCCCTCGGTGACTGTGGGGGCCGTGGGACGTCAAGGAAGAAGGGGTACGGCGTTATGGACCCGTTGCCGGGCTGCCTGCCGTCGGCCGGGCCCGGCAAGGTAGCGTCGACCCTGCCATGGAACTTGCCTACATTCCCAGCCCGTCGCGCGGGGTGCTGTACCTCGGTCCCGTCCCGCTGCGCGGCTACGCCTTCTGCATCATCATCGGTGTCTTCGTAGCCGTCTGGCTCGGCAACAAACGCTGGGTCGCGCGGGGCGGACGGGCCGGTACGGTCGCCGACATCTCGGTCTGGGCCGTGCCCTTCGGTCTGATCGGCGGGCGCCTCTACCACGTGATCACGGACTACGAGCTGTACTTCAGCGAGGGCCGTGACTGGGTGGACGCCTTCAAGGTCTGGGAGGGCGGGCTCGGCATCTGGGGCGCGATCGCCCTCGGCGCGGTGGGTGCGTGGATCGGGTGCCGTCGGCGTGGCATCCCGCTGCCCGCGTACGCCGACGCCGTCGCGCCCGGTATCGCCCTCGCGCAGGCGATCGGGCGGTGGGGCAACTGGTTCAACCAGGAGCTGTACGGAAAGCCGACGGATGTGCCGTGGGCCGTGGAGATCACGTCCTCCACGGACGGGCGGCTGCCGGGGACGTACCACCCGACGTTCCTCTACGAGTCGCTGTGGTGCATCGGTGTCGCGCTCCTCGTCATCTGGGCGGACCGCCGCTTCAAGCTCGGACACGGGCGGGCGTTCGCGCTGTACGTCGCCTCGTACTGCGCGGGGCGGTTCTGGATCGAGTACATGCGGGTCGACGAGGCCCACCACATCCTCGGGCTGCGCCTCAACAACTGGACCGCCCTGTTCGTCTTCATCCTCGCCGTGATCTACCTCGTCCTGTCGGCCCGGAAGCGGCCGGGGCGGGAAGAGGTCGTCGAGCCGGGGGTCTCCGACGGCGACGGGGACGAGGGCGCTGCTGCGGTGGACCTCGAGAAGGACGCTCAGATGGACGACGGGGACTCGGAGTCGGCGGAGCCCTCGGGCAAGTCCGACGCGAAGCAAGAGAAGGACGCGAAGGAAGAGAAGGACGCGGAGGCCTCCGACTCCGTGGTCGAGAAGAAGGCCGAGTCCGCCGAGAAGAGCTGACGCACCGCTCCGCTCGCTGCGATCCGCCGCTCCGCGCCGGAGCCCCACCCACCCGCCCGTTCAGGCGGGTGGGTTTTTGGGTTGTCAGTGTCTGGTGGGGCGGTTGGCCAGGGAGAGGGTTCTGTGGGCGCTCGCTACCACCGCTGGGTCGATGAAGCGGCCGTCGGGGAGGGCTTGGGCGCCGGGGGTCGCGGTGGCGGCTTTGACGATCTCCTCGGCCGACTCGATTTCCTGCGGGGTGGGGGCGTAGGCGCGTTCGATCACCGGGAGCTGGCGGGGGTGGATGGCCGTGCGGCCCAGGAAGCCGAGAGCGCGGCCGCGGGTGGAGGAGATCGCCAGACCTTCGAGGTCCTTCGTGTCCGGATAGATCGACTGGGCCGGCGAGGGGAGGCCTGCGGCGCGCGCGGCGAGGATCACTCGGGAGCGGGGCCAGTCGAGGGCCGGGTCGTGGAGGACGGCCAGGTCGGCGCGGAGGTCCGTCTCGCCGAGGGCGATGCCGTGGAGGGCGCGGTGGGCGGTGGCGATGTCGTAGGCCCGTTCCACGCCCAGGGCCGATTCGAGGAGGGCGTACAGGGGGATCGCTCCTCCTTCCGCGGGCGCGGTTCGTTCCGCGACCCCTACGACCTCGGCGGGGGACGTGATCTTCGGGAGGCGGAGGGCCGTCAGGCCAGGGAGCGGGGAGAGGGTACTGAGGTCCTCTTCGGCGTGTGGGGTGTTCAGGGCGTTCACGCGTACGTGGACCGGGACGGGTGGCGGGGCCGAGAGGAGTTCGGCTGTGGCCGAGCGGGCGTAGTCCTTGCGGTCGGGGGCCACCGCGTCCTCCAGGTCCACGATCACCACGTCCGCGCCGGAGGCCAGGCCCTTGGCGACCACCTCCGGGCGGTCGCCGGGAACGTAGAGCCAGGTCAGGGGGAAGGGTGTCGTCGTCTGGGGGGTCACAGGGCCCCCTCCTGTCGGAGGGTCTCGATGTCCGGTTCCGACAGGCCCAGTTCGGTCAGGATCGAGTCCGTGTCGGCACCGTGTGCGCGGCCCGCCCAGCGGATGGCGCCGGGGGTGGCGGAGAGGCGGAAGAGGACGTTCTGCATGCGCAGGGGGCCGAGGTCGGGGTCGTCGACGGTCGTGATCGTGTCCAGGGCACGGTACTGGGGGTCGGTCATCACCTCCCGTACGTCCTGGATGGGGGCCACCGCCGCCTCCGCCTTCTCGAACACCTCGATGACCTCCTCGCGGGTGTGGCGGGCGATCCACGCGCCGACCGCCTCGTCCAGGACGTCCGCGTGACGGGCCCGGTCCGCCCCTGAACCGAACCAGGGCTCGTCGATCAGCTCGGGCCGGCCGACCAGGCGCATCACCCGTTCCGCGATCGACTGGGCGGAGGTGGAGACGGCCACCCAGGAGCCGTCCGCCGTGCGGTAGGTGTTGCGGGGCGCGTTGTTGGCGGAGCGGTTGCCCGTGCGGGGCTGGATGTGGCCGAGCTGGTCGTACCAGAGGGGCTGGGGGCCGAGGACGGTGAGGATCGGCTCGATGATCGCCATGTCGACCGTCTGCCCCTCGCCGGTACGGTCACGCGCGGCGAGCGCGGTCATCACCGCGTACGCCGTCGCCAGGCCCGCGATCGAGTCGGCCAGGCCGAAGGGGGGCAGGACCGGTGGGGCGTCCGGCTCGCCGGTGATCGCGGCGAAGCCGCTCATCGCCTCGGCGAGCGTGCCGAAGCCGGGGCGATGCGCGTACGGGCCGAACTGGCCGAAGCCGGTGACGCGGGCGAGGACCAGGCGCGGGTTCGCCGCCGACAGCTCCTTCCAGCCCAGGCCCCATTTCTCCAGGGTGCCGGGGCGGAAGTTCTCGATGATCACGTCGGAGGTGGCGGCGAGGCGGAGGAGTGTGTCCCGGCCGCCGGGGGTGGAGAGGTTCAGCGTCAGTGTGCGCTTGTTGCGGCCCAGCAGTTTCCACCACAGGCCCACGCCGTCCTTCGAGGGGCCGTGGCCGCGGGACGGGTCCGGCTTCGTGGGGTGCTCGATCTTGATGACCTCCGCGCCGAAGTCGCCGAGCATCGTGGCGGCGAGGGGGCCGGCGAAGAGGGTGGCGAGGTCGAGGACGCGGAGGTGGGTGAGCGGGGGGTCGTACGCCTGGGTCATGGGTGGGGGGTCTCCCGGAGGGTGAGGTGGGCCAGGGCGTCGAAGCCGATGCCGTTGAAGTCGGCGATCGAGGTGGCCAGGCGGTTCTTGAGGGGGGCCGTCCAGCGGTCGGGGAGTGCGTCCGGGGAGCCGGTCAGGAGGCCGGCGATGCTGCCCGCCGTGGCGCCGTTGGAGTCGGTGTCCCAACCGCCCGACACCGCACGGCAGATGGAGGCCGTGAAGTCGCCGTCCGCGTGGGTGAGCGCGGCGGTGATCAGAGCCGTGTTGGGGATGGCGTGGACCCAGTGGTGGTCGGCGTAGGCGGTGTGGAGTTCGTCGACGATCGTGTCGAAGTCGCGGGTCTCGGCGGTGAGTCGGAGGGCGTGGTTGATCGCCTTCGCCAGGCGGGAGTCCGGGGGGACGACCTGGAGGCCGGTGCGCACGCAGTGGTGGATGTCGTGGGTGCCTGTGCTTCCGACCGATGCGGCCTGGGCGATGGTGGCCGCGATGTATATGGCCGCGTAGACGCCGTTCGTGGTGTGGGTGAGGGTGGCGTCGCGGTGGGCCTGTTCGGCTGCGGCGGCCGGGTCGCCCGGGTTGGTCCAGCCGTGGACGTCGGCGCGGATCAGGGCGCCGATCCATTCGCGGAACGGGTTGCGGTGGCGGGCGGTGTGCGGGGGGTCGATGCCGGTGAGGAGGTTGCGGTAGGCGATGCGTTCGGCGGTGAAGGTGCGGCCTGCGGGGAGTTCGTCGAGCCAGAGGGTTGCCACGTCGGTGGTCGTGAAGTGTCTGCCGTGGCGGGCGAGGAGGAGGAGGTTGAGGAGGGGGTAGTTGAGGTCGTCGTCCTCGGGCATGCCGTCGATGTTCTCGGCGAGGGAGGTGGGGGCCGAGCGGCGGTTCCAGGGATGGGCGGCGAGGAGTTCCGGGGGGACGCCTCGGGCGGTGAACCAGGTGGTGAGGGGCCAGTTGCCGGTGGAGCGGGCGAGTTGGCGGATGGCTGTGAGGGACAGCTTTTCGACGGGTTTGCCCAGGAGGCAGCCGACGGCGCGGCCGAGCCAGGCGGCCTCGAGGCGGGGGAGGTGCGCGGCTGGGGTGGGAGGGGTTTCTTCCCTGAGCCCGCCCCTTCCCGAAGCCGGGGGGCCCGCCCCCAGCCCCCCGGACGTTGCGCCTACCGGAGCTGACAGGGTGCCGTCTGCGCCCACCCTCTCCCACTCTCGACTTCGCTCGAGCGGGGGGACCCCCATCGCACCGGCGGCACGACTGCCCGCAGGCTGAGCGGGATGGGTGGGGTGGGCGGGCCAATTCCTGCACAGGGCCTTGATCTTGCTCAGCTCTGTCGGCTCACTCTCCGCCAAGCTGCTCGGCAGGTCTGCCAGTTCGTCCAGCAGATCCTCGGCCAGGAGTCTCAGGTAGCGGGAGGCCCGTTGAGTGGACGCGCCGGCGCGGAGGGGGGCCGGGGGGCCGCCCGCTGATTGCCAGCGGGCGGCGATGGCCGAGGGTTCGCGGCCGTCCTGCAGTGCCTGCTGGAGTTCGTGGCCCAGGAGGTCCTCCGGTTGGACCCAGGTGAGGCGGAGGGGGGTCACCGGAGGCGGGCCAGGGTGGTGAAGGCGGACTCGTGGGCGCGGCGGCGGCGTACGTCCTGGGCGTGGATCTGGAGGGTGACCTCCGTCAACGTCCGGGCGGGAGCGTGCAGGTCCAGGCGGCTGGCCTCCGCCACCGTCTTGGCCCAGTCGGACGGGATCTCCGAGCCCAGTGCGCCCGCGAGAGCGCCCGACATCGTGGCGATCGAGTCGCAGTCCCGGCCGTAGTTCACCGAACCCAGGACCGCGTGGCGGTAGTCGCCGCGGGCCACGAGCAACATGCCCAGGGCGATGGGGAGTTCCTCGATCGCGTGAAGGCGGGAGGGGCGGCGGGCGCCGAGGGAGGGGGCACGGTAGTCGGGGCCGACCGTGTCGAACGGGGTCACCGCCTCGCGGAGCGGCCGTAGCGCCGACTCGAAGTCCGTGTGGCGGCGGGCCACTTCGCACACCGCCTCGATCGCCGCGCGTGTGCCGTCCTTCGCGACGGCGAGGCAGGTCCCGATCACCGACTCAGCGGTGGCGCCCGGCGTGCACGCCGCCGCGACCCCCGCCGCGAACACGCCCGCCGCCTCCCTGCCGTACGACGACTGGTGAGCGCCCGCGATGTCCAGGGCCTCGGTGTACGCGCCCCCCGGGTCGGCCGCGTTGACCAGGCCGACGGGGGCCATGTACATCGCGGCTCCGCAGTTGACGATGTTGCCGGTGCCGGCCTCACGGGGGTCGATGTGGCCGTAGTGGATGCGGGCCACCAGCCACTTCTCGGCGAGGAAGACCCGCTGGAGGGGGAGGGCCTCCGCCTCCAGTTCGGGGATCCAGCGCGGGGTCGTCATCATGTCCGGCACCAGGTGCTCCGCGATGGCGTAGGCGTCCAGATGGTCGCGTACGCGGTCGTACACCCGTACCAGCGCGTGGGTCATCAAGGTGTCGTCGGTGACGTGGCCGTCGCCCTTGTGGTAGGGGGCGATGGGGCGGGCGGTGCGCCAGTCATCGCCGTTCCAGGGGCCGACGATGCCGTGGACGCGGCCGCCGTGGCGTTCGAGGATCTGCTCCGGGGTGTAGCCCTCGACCGGGCCGCCGAGGGCGTCGCCGACGGCGGCGCCGACGAGGGCGCCGGTGATGCGCTCGTCGAGGCTTGCTTCAGCGTTTGCTTCAGAGCCTGCGTCAGGATGGGGCATTCTGTGCTGGTTGGCTTCGGTTGGGGGCGTCATGCCCGAATCATCCTCCGGGGGTGGCGAGTTCCGTGGCTGCGAGAAGTTCGGCGAGGTGTACGAGGTCCGTACCGGTGAGTCGGGGGAGCGCGCAGCCGGAGAGGGTGCGGCAGGCGTCCCGCCAGGAGTCGGGGATGGCGGAGCCGCCGCTGAGCGCACCGGTCAGGGCGCCGGCGAGGGCCGGGGCGGAGTCGGCGACGCGGGAGAGGCAGGCGGCGGCGGGGACGGCCTCGGCGATCCGGCCGCGGGCGGCGGTGGCGAGGGCGAGCGCTACGGGGACGGTCTCGGCGGCGGCGATGCCGTAGCTGTAGACGTGGTCGACGATCTGGTGCTCCAGGAGGGGGACCAGAGCGAATGTTCCTTCCTTTTTGTGGCGGTGGGCGAGGTCCAGGGCGTGGCGGGCGTTGCGGCCGATCTCCGTTTCCGCCGGGAGTTCGGCCAGGGCCGCTGCCGTGCAGTCGTCGACGTCCGCGCCGACGAGCGCCAGCGCGAGCGCGGCGGCCATCGCGCGTGCGCCGTGCACGCCGTCGCCGTCCTGGGTGTAGCGGGCGTCGAACTCGGCGAGATCGGCGGCGCGTCGGGGGTCGCCGGGGTGGGCCAACGCCAGGACGCAGGCGCGTACGCAGGCCGCGTCGTCGAAGTAGTGCGGGTTGTCGTGGCCGGTGGCGGGTGGGCGCAGGCCGGTGGCGAGGTTGCCGAGTCCGGCGCGTACGGAGATACGGGCGCGCAGGGGGAGTACGGCGGACTCGACCTCGGGGGCGCGTTCGGCGGCGGCCGCGATCTCGCTGGCCACGGCGTTCCAGGAGAGGTCGATCGAGGCGCGGGTGCGGCGTTCCAGGCTGAGGTCGCCGAGGGCGCCCGCGTCGCCGGCGCGGAGGAGTGCCTCTGCGGCGAACGCCGCCCATTCCGCGTCGTCGGAGGGGCCGAGGCGCAGGGGCTCGGGGGGTTGGTTGAGGGCGATGGGGACCGGGAGTGTGGTGGTGGCGTTCTGCTCGGCGAAGGTGTCCAGTTCGCGGGTCAGGCGGCGCGTCCACTCCGGCATTCGGGCGGCTCGGTGGCGGGCGGCGGGCCAGCCTGCGGCGTCGCCTGCGGCCAGGCCGAGCAGGAGACCCTCGATGCGGTGGCCCTCCGGGGGGTGCGCCGGGCCGGCCTCGGCTTCGCCCTCGGCCGGGTTGCTCCCACCCGCAGCACCCGTGCGACTTTCGTCGTCGGGTGCGGGTGGCCCCTGCGGGGCGTCCCCGCCGTCGGCGACCGCGGGTTGGGGGGTGATCGACTTCGCCACGACCGCGGGTTGGGGGGTGATCGGCTTCGCCACGATCGTGGGTTGGGGGGTGATCGGCCTCGTCACGGTCGTGAGCTCGGCTTCGACCGGCTGCGCCGCGACAGCGGGTTCGATCCCGCCAGTCGCGTTCGGCGCCCACGAGGTGGGTGTCGTGCGGGGCGTCGCTTCGTCGTACGGCGCGGGTGTTGCGGTGCGTGTCGTCTCGTCGCCCGGTGTTGAGGGTGGGGCGGGTGTGGTCTCGTCCCACGGTGTGGGTGGGGTCATGACGGGGTCTCCGATCTGGTGTCCGGTGCCAGGGCGAAGGTGCTCGGATCCGGTGGGGGCCACTCTTCGCGGTGGAGGGGGGTCGTGTTGGTGCCCCATTTGCCGCCCTCTCCGGGGACCAGGAGTTCTGCCACGTCCAGGACGTGGTGGCCCGCCATGGAGGGGAGGCAGCTGCCTCTCGCCGGGCCGATGGCGGTGGTCCACTCGGTCGGGATCGATGACGCGCCCCGGGTCGCTCCGGCCAGGGCGCCGGCGACGGCGGCGGTCGTGTCGGCGTCGCGGCCCATGTTCACCGCCGTCAGCACCGACTCGGTGAAGTCGCCGTCGGCCGCCGCGTAGGCGCCGAAGGCGAGGGCGACGGCTTCGGGGGCGAGGTCGGTCCAGGGGTAGCCGCCGATGACGACGGCGGAGCGGACCGCGCGTTCGCCGCGGTGGGCGACGGCGACCGCGCGGCGCAGGGAGCGGGCCGTCCAGGAGTCGTCGGGGATCACGGCGAGGGCGGAGGCCACGACCGCGATCGTGGGGGCACCCGCCATCGCCGCCGCCACTCCCGCCGCGACCGCCTGGCCGCCGTAGATGCCCTCGCCGTCGTGGCTGACCGAGCCGTCGATGGCGACCAGGCGGGCGGCCTCCGCCGGGCGGCCCGCCGCGAAGACGCCGAAGGGGGCGGCGCGCATGGCCAGTCCGTCGCTCCAGGCGTGCCGGTGCTGAGCCGAGATCGGCGCGGCAAGGCCCCGGCGGAGGTTCTCCAGGGTGCCGCGTTCGCTGAAGCCGGCGCCCCGGAACGGGCCCTCGTCCCGGTCCGCGATCCACTGGTGCCAGGCAGTCTCCACATGCGTGACGGTGAGCGCCGAGCCGTGCCGGGCCAGCAGCAGCCCGGAGAAGATGGCGTACTCGGTGTCGTCCGTGCCCGAGGGGCGCTCGGTTACGTACCCCGTGATGCGCCCCCAGCGCGCGCGGATCTCGGAAGGTTTCATGTTCTCGGCGGGCGCCCCCAGCGCGTCCCCGACGGCGAGCCCGAGCATGGCCCCGCGGGCCCGCTCGCGGAGGGCGGCGGCGTCACCGGGCGCCGGGACCGAGGGAATGCAGGCGATGGAAGGCATACGGTCGCCTCTCTGGCCCTATGGGCAGTTGATCCGCTCTGAAGATTTCTCTGTGTAGATCTCTGCCACATCGGGTGCCTCGCCGGCGCGTGGAACGCTCGTGTGTCACCCGGTCGACATCTGTGCAGGGCCATGTACGAATGAGCGGCGGCGGTTTCTCGAACAAGTGTCAACCCGGGTAAGTACGGCCTTCCTTGCTGGCAGAAGCAATTTTCCGAGCGTACGTTCGACGTGAGGAAAGGGGCTTGATCGTGGCGATCATCGACACCGAAGCCGCGTTGCACGAGGCGCACCGTGACAACCACACCCACCGGGACGTGAACGGCGGCTGGCTGCGGCCCGCCGTGTTCGGGGCGATGGACGGGCTCGTGTCCAACCTGGCGCTGATGACCGGTGTCGCGGGCGGGTCGGCCGGACGGGAGGGGGTCGTCGTCGCCGGGCTCGCGGGGCTCGCCGCCGGGGCCTTCTCCATGGCCGCCGGTGAATACACCTCCGTGGCCTCGCAGCGGGAACTCGTCGAGGCCGAACTCGACGTCGAGCGACGGGAGTTGCGCAAGCACCCCAAGGACGAGGAGGAGGAGCTGGCCGCTCTCTACGAGAGCCGTGGGGTCGAGTCGGGGCTCGCGCGGGAGGTGGCGAGACAGTTGTCGCGCGATCCGGAGCAGGCCCTGGAGATCCATGCGCGCGAGGAGCTGGGCGTCGATCCCGGCGACCTTCCCTCGCCCGCCGTCGCCGCCGTGTCGAGCTTCGGCTCCTTCGCGCTGGGCGCCCTGCTGCCCGTACTGCCGTATCTGCTCGGCGCGGGCGCGCTGTGGCCCGCCGTGCTGGTGGCGCTCGTGGGGCTCTTCGGGTGCGGTGCGGTGGTCGCCCGGGTGACGGCCAGAACCTGGTGGTTCAGCGGGCTGCGGCAGCTGGCGCTTGGGGGTGCCGCGGCGGGTGTGACGTACGCCCTGGGCAGTCTGTTCGGAGCGGCCGTATGATGGATCGGATGGCTACGTATGCGCGGGACCGTATAAGTAGTCGTTACCAGTCGGTTTCGGATGCTTAACCGCTGGGCATGAGCCGTAAGCGCCGCGGGCAAAGACGCCTGCCAAACAACCGATGTAGTGGGCGACGACGCCTCCTGCGCCCCCAGGTCGACCGACACTGATCTGTCCGGTCGCCACCCCTTGTTTCACGCCACCGTGTGCGGCACCCCTCCGCGCCCGTGGCGTCCGCATGTTGGGACGAAGTATCCGGTTCCCGAGAATCGTTCCATCATGTAACCTGCACGAAATTTTGCACTTTTACGCAGAGGGCCAGCGTCGTCCCTCGGCACATGCTCCCCCAGAGCCTTCAAGGGCCTGGGAGGTACCCCCAGCCAAATGACGACGACGGGAGAGCCGATGCGTACGCCGCGCCAGCCGTCCCAGCACTCCGCGAATGGCCAGAAGTGGTCCTTCATGGATGCTCGCCCTGCTGCGCAGGGTATGTACGACCCCCGCAACGAGCACGACGCCTGTGGCGTCGGCTTCGTGGCCACCCTCACCGGCGAGGCGAGCCATGCGCTGGTCGAGCAGGCGCTCACGGTTCTTCGTAACCTGGAGCACCGCGGTGCCACCGGCTCCGAGCCCGACTCCGGCGACGGCGCCGGCATTCTCTCGCAGGTTCCCGACGCGTTCTTCCGTGAGGTCGCCGGATTCGAGCTGCCCGAGGCAGGCTCGTACGCCGTCGGTACCGGCTTCCTGCCCGAGGAGGGCACCGAGGACGCCGTCGCCCGCATCGAGGCCATCGCGGCCGAGGAGGGCCTGACCGTCCTCGGCTGGCGCGACGTGCCCGTCGCCCCCGAACTGCTCGGCGCCACGGCCCGCTCGACGATGCCCGCCTTCCGTCAGGTCTTCGTCACCGACGGTGCCGCCGTGCCTGCTAAGGACATCGACCTCGACCGCAAGAGCTTCGTGCTGCGCAAGCGCGCCGAGCGCGAGGTCGACGTCTACTTCCCCTCGCTCTCCGCGCGGACGATCGTCTACAAGGGCATGCTGACCACCGGCCAGCTGGAGCCCTTCTTCCCGGACCTGTCCGACCGCCGCTTCGCCTCCGCGATCGCGCTCGTGCACTCCCGGTTCTCCACCAACACCTTCCCGTCGTGGCCGCTCGCCCACCCGTACCGCTTCGTCGCGCACAACGGCGAGATCAACACGGTCAAGGGCAACCGCAACTGGATGGTCGCCCGCGAGTCCCAGCTGGTCTCCGACCTGTTCGGCCCCACGGAGACGCTGGACCGGATCTTCCCGATCTGTACGCCGGACGCCTCCGACTCGGCGTCCTTCGACGAGGTCCTGGAACTGATCCACCTCGGCGGCCGCTCCCTGCCGCACTCCGTGCTGATGATGATCCCGGAGGCGTGGGAGAACCACGACTCCATGGACCCGACCCGGCGAGCCTTCTACCAGTTCCACTCCACGATGATGGAGCCCTGGGACGGCCCGGCCTGTGTCACCTTCACCGACGGCAAGCAGGTCGGCGCGGTCCTCGACCGCAACGGACTGCGCCCCGGCCGCTACTGGGTCACCGAGGACGGCCTCGTCGTCCTCGGCTCCGAGGTCGGCGTCCTCGACATCGAGCCCTCCAAGGTCGTCCGCAAGGGCCGCCTGCAGCCCGGCAAGATGTTCCTCGTCGACACCGTCGAGCACCGCATCATCGAGGACGACGAGATCAAGGCCGGCCTCGCCGCCGAGCAGCCGTACGCCGAGTGGCTGGAGGCCGGGGAGATCGAGCTCTCCGACCTGCCCGAGCGCGAGCACATCGTGCACACCCACGCCTCGGTCACCCGCCGCCAGCAGACCTTCGGTTACACCGAGGAAGAGCTGCGCGTCATCCTCGCGCCGATGGCCAAGACCGGTGGCGAGCCGCTCGGTTCGATGGGCACGGACTCGCCGATCGCCGCGCTGTCCGCGCGTCCGCGGCTGCTCTTCGACTACTTCACCCAGCTGTTCGCGCAGGTCACCAACCCGCCGCTGGACGCGATCCGCGAAGAGCTGGTCACGTCGCTCCGCAGCTCGCTCGGTCCGCAGGGCAACCTGCTCGAGCCGACGGCCGCCTCCTGCCGTAGCGTCACCCTGCCCTTCCCGGTGATCGACAACGACGAGCTGGCCAAGCTCATCCACATCAACGCCGACGGCGACATGCCCGGCATGAAGGCCGCCACGCTCTCCGGCCTCTACCGGGTCTCCGGCGGCGGTGACTCCCTCGCCGCGCGCATCGACGAGATCTGCGCCGAGGCCGACGCCGCCATCGACAACGGCGCCCGGCTGATCGTCCTCTCCGACCGCCACTCGGACGCCGAGCACGCGCCGATCCCGTCGCTGCTGCTCACCGCGGCCGTCCACCACCACCTCATCGGCACCAAGCAGCGCACCCACGTGGGTCTGCTGGTCGAGGCCGGTGACGTCCGCGAGGTCCACCACGTCGCCCTGCTCATCGGCTTCGGCGCCGCGGCCGTCAACCCGTACCTGGCGATGGAGACCGTCGAGGACCTCGTCCGCGCCGGAACGTTCCTCTCCGACATCGAGGCCGAGCAGGCCATCCGCAACCTGATCTACGCCCTCGGCAAGGGCGTCCTGAAGGTCATGTCCAAGATGGGCATCTCCACGGTCGCCTCCTACCGCGGCGCCCAGGTCTTCGAGGCCGTCGGTCTCGCGGACGAGTTCGTCGAGAAGTACTTCACCGGCACGGCCACCAAGATCGGCGGCGTCGGCATCGACGTCATCGCCAAGGAGGTCGCCGCCCGCCACGCCAAGGCGTACCCGGCCAGCGGCATCGCGCCGGCCCACCGCGCCCTGGAGATAGGCGGCGAATACCAGTGGCGCCGCGAGGGCGAGCCGCACCTGTTCGACCCGGAGACGGTCTTCCGCCTCCAGCACTCGACCCGTACGCGTCGCTACGACATCTTCAAGAAGTACACGGACCGCGTGAACGAGCAGTCCGAGCGTCTGATGACGCTGCGTGGCCTGTTCGGCTTCAAGGAGGGCGTGGAGGGACGCGCGCCGATCTCGATCGACGAGGTCGAGCCGGCCTCCGAGATCGTCAAGCGGTTCTCGACCGGCGCCATGTCCTACGGCTCCATCTCCCGCGAGGCGCACGAGACGCTCGCCATCGCCATGAACCAGCTGGGCGGCAAGTCCAACACCGGTGAGGGCGGCGAGGACCCGGACCGTCTGTACGACCCGGCGCGCCGGTCCAGCATCAAGCAGGTCGCCTCCGGCCGCTTCGGTGTGACCTCCGAGTACCTGGTCAACGCGGACGACATCCAGATCAAGATGGCCCAGGGCGCCAAGCCCGGTGAGGGCGGTCAGCTGCCCGGCCACAAGGTGTACCCGTGGGTGGCGAAGACGCGTCACTCGACGCCGGGCGTGGGCCTCATCTCCCCGCCGCCGCACCACGACATCTACTCCATCGAGGACCTGGCCCAGCTGATCCACGACCTGAAGAACGCGAACCCGCAGGCGCGGATCCACGTGAAGCTGGTCTCGGAGGTCGGCGTCGGGACCGTGGCCGCGGGTGTCTCCAAGGCACACGCGGACGTCGTCCTGATCTCCGGCCACGACGGCGGTACGGGCGCCTCGCCGCTCACGTCGCTGAAGCACGCCGGCGGTCCCTGGGAGCTCGGCCTCGCCGAGACCCAGCAGACCCTGCTCCTCAACGGCCTGCGCGACCGCATCGTCGTGCAGACCGACGGCCAGCTGAAGACCGGCCGTGACGTGGTCATCGCCGCGCTGCTCGGCGCCGAGGAGTTCGGCTTCGCGACCGCGCCGCTGGTCGTCTCCGGCTGCGTCATGATGCGCGTCTGTCACCTGGACACCTGCCCGGTCGGCATCGCCACGCAGAACCCGACGCTCCGCGACCGGTTCTCCGGCAAGGCCGAGCACGTCGTGAACTTCTTCGAGTTCATCGCCGAGGAGGTCCGCGAGATCCTCGCCGAGCTGGGCTTCCGCTCCATCGAGGAGGCCGTCGGCCACGCCGAGGCGCTCGACGTGACCCGCGCGGTCGACCACTGGAAGGCGCAGGGCCTGAACCTGGAGCCGCTGTTCCACGTGCCCGAGCTGCCCGAGGGCACGGTCCGCCACCAGCTGATCGAGCAGGACCACGGCCTGGAGAAGGCGCTCGACAACGAGCTGATCAAGCTCGCCGCCGACGCACTCGCCGCCTCGGACGCCACCGACGCCCAGCCGGTCCGCGCCCAGATCAAGGTCCGCAACATCAACCGCACGGTCGGCACCATGCTCGGCCACGAGGTGACGAAGAAGTTCGGCGGGGCCGGTCTGCCCGAAGACACCATCGACATCACCTTCACCGGCTCGGCGGGCCAGTCCTTCGGCGCCTTCCTGCCGCGCGGTGTCACGCTGCGCCTGGAGGGCGACGCCAACGACTACGTCGGCAAGGGCCTCTCCGGCGGCCGTGTGATCGTCCGCCCCGACCGGGGCGCCGACCACCTCGCCGAGTTCTCGACGATCGCGGGCAACACCATCGCCTACGGCGCGACCGGCGGCGAGCTGTTCCTCCGCGGTCGTACGGGCGAGCGGTTCTGTGTCCGCAACTCCGGCGCGACGGTCGTCTCCGAGGGCGTGGGCGACCACGGCTGCGAGTACATGACCGGCGGCCACGCGGTCGTCCTCGGCGAGACGGGCCGCAACTTCGCGGCCGGTATGTCGGGCGGCATCGCGTACGTCATCGACCTGAACCGCGACAACGTCAACGTCGGCAACGTGGGCGCCGTCGAGGCCCTCGACGACACCGACAAGCAGTGGCTGCACGACGTGGTGCGCCGCCACGCCGAGGAGACCGGCTCGACGGTCGCCGAGAAGCTGCTCGCCGAGTGGCCCGTCGCCGTGGAGCGCTTCAGCAAGATCATCCCCAGCACGTACAAGGCAGTGCTCGCCGCCAAGGCCGCCGCCGAGCAGGCCGGTCTCTCCGAGACCGAGATCACCGAGAAGATGATGGAGGCGGCGATCAATGGCTGACCCGAAGGGCTTCCTGAACCACGGGCGCGAGGTCGCCAAGTCCCGCCCCGTCGACGTACGTCTGAAGGACTGGAACGAGGTCTACGCTCCGGGTTCGCTGCTCCCGATCATCTCGAAGCAGGCGTCCCGCTGCATGGACTGCGGCATCCCGTTCTGTCACAACGGCTGTCCGCTCGGGAACCTCATCCCCGAGTGGAACGACTACGCCTACCGCGAGGACTGGGCGGCGGCTTCGGAGCGTCTGCACGCGACGAACAACTTCCCGGAGTTCACGGGCCGGCTGTGCCCGGCCCCGTGCGAGTCGGCCTGCGTGCTCGGCATCAACCAGCCGGCCGTCACCATCAAGAACGTCGAGGTCTCGATCATCGACAAGGCGTGGGACACCGGCGATGTCGCGCCCCAGGCCCCGGAGCGTCTGTCCGGCAAGACGGTCGCGGTCATCGGCTCGGGCCCGGCGGGCCTGGCCGCCGCGCAGCAGCTGACGCGGGCCGGTCACACGGTCGCGGTGTACGAGCGCGCGGACCGCATCGGCGGTCTGCTCCGCTACGGCATCCCCGAGTTCAAGATGGAGAAGCGGCACATCAACCGCCGCATCGAGCAGATGCGCGCGGAGGGCACCCGCTTCCGTACGGGCATCGAGATCGGCCGCGACCTCAAGGCGACGGACCTGAAGAAGCGGTACGACGCCGTCGTCATCGCCGCGGGCGCCACCACCGCCCGTGATCTCCCGGTCCCCGGCCGCGAGCTGGCCGGCATCCACCAGGCCATGGAGTACCTGCCCCTGGCCAACAAGGTGCAGGAGGGCGACTTCGTGGCGCCCCCCATCACGGCCGAGGGCAAGCACGTCGTCGTCATCGGCGGCGGTGACACGGGCGCGGACTGCGTGGGCACGGCCCACCGCCAGGGCGCGGCCTCCGTGACGCAGCTGGAGATCATGCCCCGCCCGGGCGAGGACCGGAACGTCTCGCAGCCGTGGCCGACCTTCCCGATGCTCTACAAGGTCACCTCGGCGCACGAGGAGGGCGGCGAGCGGGTCTACTCCGTCTCCACCACCCACTTCGAGGGCGACGAGGACGGCAACGTCCAGTTCCTGCACCTCACCGAGGTCGAGTTCATCGACGGCAGGCTGACCCCGAAGCCGGGCACGGAGCGCAAGATTCCCGCCCAGCTGGTCACGCTGGCGATGGGCTTCACCGGCACCGACCGCGACAACGGTCTGGTGGACCAGTTCGGCCTGGACCTCGACGAGCGCGGCAACATCGCCCGCGACGCCGACTTCCAGACCAACATCCCCAGTGTCTTCGTCGCCGGTGACGCGGGTCGCGGCCAGTCGCTCATCGTGTGGGCGATCGCCGAGGGCCGGTCCGCGGCTCGGGGCTGCGACCGCTTCCTCACGGGGGCGAGCGAACTGCCGGCGCCGATCCGGCCGACCGACCGCTCGCTGATGGTCTGATCCTGCCGACCGACCGCTCGCTGATGGTCTGACGGCCCCACACAAGGCGGTGACCTGACGGTCACCCCACATACGTCCCGTACAACGGCGTACGGAACACAGACGGCGCCTGCCCGCCAGTCCCCGACCGGACGACTGGGCAGGCGCCGTTGCATGTCCGGGGACCGCCAGGGCGGAACGCCCGCTGCCCGGCGGTCGCCGTTCGCTCAGCCCGTCATCGCCGAGACCTTCGCGAGCGCCAGCACCACCCATAGCGCCAGCACCGCCGCACACGCCCCCGCCTGCACCAGGACTCTCCGTCGGTCCCGGGGCGCGTAGGCGAACGCGAGGGCGATCAGGCCGCCGGTCAGGAGGCCGCCGAGGTGGCCCTGCCAGGAGGTGACGACGGCCGAGATGATCAGCCACACCAGCAGGCCCGCCATGAAGCGGTTGATGCCCGCCGGGTCGGCGCCCAGGCGGCGGGCGAGGACGTAGTACGCGGTGCAGACGCCGAAGATCGCGCCGGAGGCGCCCACCGTGGTGCCGTCGGGGTCGAGGAGGAGGACGAGGGCGGAGCCGCCGAGGGCCGAGAGGAGGTAGAGGGAGAGGTAGCGGGTGCGGCCGAGTTGGGATTCGACGATCCTGCCGACGTTCCAGAGCGTGAGCATGTTCATCACGATGTGGAGGATGCCGAAGGTGCCCTCGGTGGGCGGGAGATGGAGGAACGCGCCGGTGAGGAGGCGGTACCACTCGCCGTCGATCACACCTTCGAGGTGGAAGTCGTCCGGGTAGGCGCTCTGCCAGACGTAGTGGAGGCCGTCCGGGCCGGCCAGGCCCCGGCCCAGCATCGCGAAGTCGTCCACGATCTCCGGGCGGAGCAGCTCGGCGACGTAGGCCACGACGTTCAGGCCGATCAGGATGTACGTCACCAGTGGGACGGTCGAGATACGGCCGCCGAAGGCCGTGCGGGCCTGGCGGACCGTTCTCGAGCCCTCCTGCACGCACTCCGGGCACTGGTGGCCCACGGCCGCGTCGCGCATGCAGTCCGGGCAGATGAACCGCTCGCAGCGCGTGCAGCGGACGTACGACTCCACTTTCGGGTGGCGGTAGCAGGTGGTGACGGCGGGCTCGGACGACGACGGGGACTCGGGTTCCACGGCCGGCTCCTTGTGGGTGCGGGACTGATGACGAGCCGGTGAGGACGGCGGCGAACAAAATAGCGAACGATCTGGGGTGAGTGGGGAGGGGGTGGCACATGGGGTGTCATAGCCTCGGGTCTCCCGCAGAGCCTCGATGCCAGGAGACCGCCGTATGCCCGCGATCAGCCTCAGCAAGATGCAGGAGACCGCCCCCGCGCTCGTGGACCTCTACAAGGCCGCCGGGATCTCCCTCGACAGACACGGGCTGAAAGGGCAGCGGGCCGCCGTCTATCTCGTGGTCGACCACAGCGGTTCCATGCGGCCGTACTACAAGGACGGCAGTGTGCAGGCCCTCGCCGATCGCGTGCTCGGACTGTCCGCGCAACTCGACGACGACGGGAGCGTGCCGGTCGTGTTCTTCTCCACCGGGGTCGACGCGGTCACGGAGATCGGTCTCGCCGATCACCACGGCCGGATCGATCGAGTCGTGGCCGGGCTGGGACACATGGGGAAGACCAACTACCACCTGGCCATGGACGCCATCATCGACCACTACCTCGACTCCGGTGCCGAGGATCCGGCCTTCGTGGTGTTCCAGACGGACGGTGGGCCGACCGGCAAACTCGCCGCCGAACGGTACATGTGCAAGGCCGCCAGGCTCCCCCTCTTCTGGCAGTTCATCGGCTTCGGCGACCCCGACAGCAAGCAGTTCGACTTCCTGCACAGGCTGGACGAGTTGGCCGTGCCGGGCAAGCGGGTCGTCGACAACGCCGGGTTCTTTCACGCCGGTTCGGATCCGAGGGCCGTCTCCGACGAGGAGTTGTACGACCGGCTGGTGGAGCAGTTCCCGAAGTGGCTGGTGGCGGCCCGGGCCGAGGGCATCGTCAGGTAAGGCGTGCAATGGAAGTGGGGGGTGATCCCCATTTACATCGTCGGACGTGCGTGCCACCCTGAGAAAAGCCGAGGGGAGGGCTACGCATGGGCGGGGCGCGGGCGGTCGAGGCGGGTGTCGGCGACGGCGGAAGGGGCGCCGCGCCGGGCAAGGGGGAGCGGGTCGCGGACTGGGCCGACGGGCGGCTCGGGCTGTACGGGATCGCCAAGGCCAATCTGCGCAAGGTGTTCCCGGACCACTGGTCCTTCATGCTCGGCGAGATCTGCCTCTACAGCTTCCTCATCCTGATCCTCACGGGCGTCTGGCTGACCCTCTTCTTCGAGCCGAGCGGCGTCGAGGTCGAGTACCACGGCACGTACGAGCAGCTCAACGGCGTCCTGATGACCAGGGCGTACGAGTCCACGCTGGAGATCAGCTTCGACGTGCGCGGTGGTCTGCTGATCCGGCAGATCCACCACTGGGCGGCGCTCGTCTTCGTCGCCGGGATGCTCATCCACATGATGCGGGTGTTCTTCACCGGCGCGTTCCGCAAGCCGCGCGAGATGAACTGGGCGTTCGGCTGGACGCTGCTGTTCCTCGGCATCCTCACCGGCCTGACCGGCTACTCGCTCCCGGACGACCTGCTCTCCGGCACCGGCATCCGCTTCGCGCAGGGCGCCATCCTGTCCGTGCCGATCGTGGGGACGTACCTGTCGTTCTTCCTGTTCGGCGGGGAGTTCCCTGGGCACGAGATCATCTCCCGGCTCTTCCCGATCCATGTGCTGCTGCTGCCCGGGATCATGCTGGCGCTGGTCGTCGCCCATCTGATCCTGGTCTTCCACCACAAGCACACGCAGTACCCCGGGCCCGGCCGGAACCGGACGGCGGTGGTCGGCATGCCGTTCATGCCGGTCTACGTGGCCAAGGCCGGCGGCTTCTTCTTCCTCGTCTTCGGTGTGCTGACCTTCATGGGCGCGATCGCCACCATCAACCCCGTGTGGGCCTTCGGGCCGTATCGCCCCGACCTCGTCACCACCGGCGCCCAGCCCGACTGGTATCTCGGGTTCTCCGAAGGCCTGATCCGGGTGATGCCGGGATGGGAGATCAACGCCCTCGGACACACACTCGTCCTCGGTGTCTTCATCCCCTTCTCCCTCTTCCCGCTGATCATGCTGGCCATCGGCGTCTACCCGTTCGTCGAGGCGTGGATCACCGGCGACAAGCGCGAGCACCACATCCTCGACCGGCCCCGCAACGTACCCGTCCGCACCGGCCTGGGCGTGGCCTGGCTGAGCCTCTACGGCGTCCTGCTGATCGGCGGCGGCAACGACATCGTCGCCACCCATCTCCATCTCTCGATCAACGCCATCACCTGGTTCGTGCGCATCGGCTTCTTCGCGGTGCCCGTCGTCGCCTTCGTCGTCACGAAACGGATCTGTCTGGGGTTGCAGCGCCGAGACCGCGACAAAGTCCTGCACGGCCGCGAGACCGGCATCATCGAACGGCTCCCGCACGGCGAGTACGTCGAGGTCCACGAGCCGCTCTCCCAGGCGCAGCTGTTCGCGCTCACGCAACATGAGCAGGACCCGCCGTACGAGGTCGGGCCGCTCGTCGACGCGAACGGGGTGCGGCGGCGGGTCAGGCCCGTCGACCGGCTCCGCGGCCGGCTCGCCCGCGCCATGTTCGGGCCCGGGGCGCGGATCCCGAAACCGACGGTCGAGGAGTATCGCGAGATCAGCAGCGGCGACCACCACCACTGAGGACCGTGCTTCGGCATGCGGCCGGGCCGCCCCACGCGGTCCGCAGCGCACTGGCCTTCGTCAGCCAGAGCGACAGGTCGTACTCCGCCGTGTAACCGATGGCGCCGTGCAGTTGGAGTGCGGTGCGCGCGGTAGCGTACGCCGCCTCGCACGCCGTCACCTTGGCCGCCGCCACATCCGCCGGGTCCAGGGTGACCGCCGCCCCGAAGACCAGCGGACGCGCGAACTCCAGGGCCACCTTCGCGTCCGCCAGCCGGTGCTTCACCGCCTGGAACGAGCCTATGGGCACGCCGAACTGGGTGCGCCGCCTTACGTACGCCACCGTCCTGTCCAGGAGAGCCAGTCCGATGCCGAGGGCCTGGGCGGCGACCGCGAGACGGGCCCAGGTGAGGCCTGGGGCGAGGGAGGGCGCGTTCGTGGCGAGGAGTTCGCCGCCGGGGGAGAGAGGGGTCAGGCGGCGGGCCGGGTCCAGGGAGGGGCGGACGGGGCCGTGGCTGGGGGAAAGGCGTAGTTCGCCTGTGCCCAGGTCGAGTGACAGGTGGGTCGTCGCCGCGTCCCCGTCCAGCGCGTACGACTCCGGTGACGGTGCCACCGTGGCCATGGCCTCCCCGGACACCAGCGCCGGGAGCAGGCGCTTGGCCGGGCCCGGGTCCTCCAGGCCGGCCAGGAGGACCGCCGCCGCCACTGTCTCCACGAGGGGGCCCGGCACGGCGTGCCGCCCCAACTCCACGAAAGCGACGGCCAGTTCGACGGGGAGGGGGCCGACCCCCTCGTACGCCGACGGCGCCGCCAGCGCGAAGACGCCGGCCTCTGCGATACGGGACCACAGCGCCCGCCCGGCCTCGTGCTCGCCCCGACCCCAGGCCCGTACGACGGAGGGCGTGTCGGCGGCCGTCATCATGGCGTCCAACGACTCGGTGAACGCCCGCTGCTCGGTATCGAGGAGGAAGCGCATCAACGGCGGCCCTTCGAGGTCGGCGGAGTCGGAAAAATCGGTGAGCCCATCAGCGGCGGCCCTTCGGCAGGCCGAGGAGGCGCTCGGCGATGATGTCGCGCTGGATCTCGTTGGTGCCGGCGTAGATCGGGCCGGCGAGGGAGAAGACATACCCCTCGGCCCAGTCCGAGTCCGCCAACGACCCGTTTTCCCCGAGCAGTTCGAGTGCGGTTTCGTGCAGGGCGATGTCGTACTCGGACCAGAAGACCTTGTTCAGGCTGGACTCGGGGCCGACCGACGTGCCCTCCAGGAAACGGGAGGCGGCCGCGTAGGTGAAGAGCTGGTAGGCGCGGGCGCCGATCAACGCGTCGGCCACACGGTCGTGTGCGGACGCCGGGCTCCCCTGGGTGTGCCAGAGGTCGAACAGCCGGTTCGCGGAGGCCAGGAAGCGGCCCGGGGAGCGGAGCATCAGGCCGCGTTCGTTGCCGGCGGTGGACATGGCGATGCGCCAGCCCTGGCCGGGCTCGCCGATGACGTCCTCGTCCGGGACGAACACGTCGTCGAGGAAGAGTTCGGCGAAGGCGGGCTTGCCGTCCAGGCGGCCGATCGGGCGGACCGTCACGCCGGGGGCACACAGGTCGAACATCAGATACGTCAGCCCCTGGTGGGGCTTCGGGGTGCCCGGCTCGCTGCGGAACAGGCCGAACGCCCGGTCCGCGAAAGCGGCACGTGACGACCAGGTCTTCTGCCCGGTCAGCAGCCAACCGCCGTCCGTGCGCACCGCCTTGGAGGTGAGCGAGGAGAGGTCGGACCCGGCCTCGGGCTCCGACCAGGCCTGGGCCCAGACCACCTCGCCGGAGGCCATCGGGGGCAGCACGCGGGCCCGCTGCTCCTCCGTGCCGTGGTCGAAGAGGGTCGGGGCGAGGAGGTTGATGCCGTTCTGGCCGACGCGGCCCGGGGCGCCCGCCGCGTAGTACTCCTCCTCGAAGACCAGCCAACGCGGCAGGCCCGCGTCGCGGCCGCCGTACGCGGTCGGCCAGTTCACCACCGACCAGCGGTCGGCGGACAGTTCGGCCTCCCAGGCGCGGTGGGCGGCGAAGCCCTCCTCCGTCTCCAGGGAGGGGAGCGGCTCGGGCGGGACATGGGCGCGCAGCCATGCGCGGGCCTCGGAGCGGAAGGCCTCGTCGGCGGGGGAATGGGCGAGGTCCATGGGGCACACCCCTCTTTGCCTGACAAACGTTTGGTCTTCCCTAACAAGTGTTTGGTAGGTTAGCGTGCCCGCATGACGAACGTCGAGTCTCCGACGTACCTCCCCGGCCACGGGCTCCTCACCGGACGCACCGCCGTGATCACCGCGGCAGCCGGCGCGGGCATCGGCGGAGCGACCGCGCGACGCTTCCTGGAGGAGGGGGCGCGCGTCCTGATCAGCGACGCCCACACACGCAGACTCAAGGAGTACAAGGCCGAGCTGGCCGACGAGTTCGGGGCGGAGTTTGTCCGGGCGGTGCCGTGCGACGTGACCGACGAGGATCAGGTGCGGGCGCTCTTCGAGGCGGGCGTCCGGCTGCACGGACAGCTCGACATCGTCGTCAACAACGCGGGCCTCGGCGGCACCTCGGATCTCGTCGACATGACCGACGAGCAGTGGTCCAAAGTGCTGGACGTGACGCTGAACGGCACGTTCCGGTGCACCCGGGAGGCTCTGAGGCTGATGCGGGAGAGCGGTGGCGGCGTGATCGTCAACAACGCCTCCGTCGTCGCCTGGCGCGCCCAGGCAGGCCAGGCGCACTACGCTGCGGCGAAGGCGGGCGTGATGGCCCTGACCAGGTGCGCGGCGGTCGAGGCGGCCGAGTACGGGGTCCGGGTCAACGCCGTGTCGCCCAGCCTCGCCGTGCACCCGCACCTCGTGAAGGTCACGACCCCCGAGCTGCTGGCCGAGCTGACCGCGCGAGAGGCCTTCGGGCGGTACGCCGAACCCTGGGAGGTGGCCAACGTGATCGTGTTCCTCGCGTCCGGCTACTCCTCGTACATGACGGGTGAGATCGTCTCCGTCAGCAACCAGCACCCCTAAGGACAAAGAACAGCGTGCCGACCAAGAAGAAGCCCCAGGCGTCCGACACCGCGCCCGCCCGTCGTAGTGAACTCCTCGCCAAAGCCGCCAACATCTTCGCCGATCTGGGCTACAACGCCACCACCGTACGCAGGATCGCGGACGACATGGGCATGCTCGCGGGCAGCCTCTATTACTACTTCGAGTCCAAGGACGCGATGCTCGAGGAGATTTTGCGGACCTTCCTCGACGAACTCTGGGACGGCTACGACGCCGTCCTGGACGCCGAACTGCGCCCCCGGGAAACCTTCGAGGCATTGGTCGTCGAGTCGTTCCGGGCGATCGACCGGCACCGCGCCGCCGTCTCGATCTACCAGAACGAAGCCAAGCAGCTGGTCGCGCAGGACCGGTTCCTGTTCCTCGACGCGTCGCAGCGCAAGTTCGAGAAGGCATGGCTGGCCACGCTGGAGCGCGGGGTCGCCGCCGAGGAGTTCCGGGCCGACCTCGACACGAGGGTCACCTACCGGTTCGTGCGCGACACCGTCTGGGTCGCCGCCTCCTGGTACCGGCCGAGCGGACAGTACAGCCCGGAGGAGATCGCCCGGCAGTACCTGTCGATGGTCCTCGACGGGATCGCCGTACGTGAATAACCGTTGACGTCAGGGGAGTTGCCATGACCGAGGCCTACATCGTCGAAGCGGTCCGGACGCCCGTCGGGCGGCGCGGGGGAGGGCTCGGCCAGGTCCATCCGGCCGACCTCGGCGCCCACGCCCTCAAAGCGCTCGTCGCACGCGCGGGCGTGGACCCGGCCGCCGTGGAGGACGTCGTCTTCGGCTGCCTGGACACCGTCGGACCGCAGGCCGGTGACATCGCGCGGACCAGCTGGCTGGCCGCCGGGCTGCCCGAGGAAGTACCGGGCACGACCGTCGACCGGCAGTGCGGCTCCTCGCAGCAGGCCGTGCACTTCGCCGCCCAGGCCGTGCTCTCCGGCACCCAGGACCTGGTGGTCGCGGGCGGTGTCCAGAACATGACGATGATCCCCATCGCCTTCGCCTCCCGCCAGGCCGCCGTACCCCTCGGGCTCACGGACGGGCCCTTCGCGGGCAGCGAGGGGTGGCGGGCACGGTACGGGGACCGGCCGGTGAACCAGTTCGCCGGCGCCGAGATGATCGCCGCCAAGTGGGGTATCAGCCGCCGTGACCAGGAGGAGTACGCGCTGCGCTCCCATCAGCGGGCGGTACGGGCCGTCGACGAGGGCCGCTTCGCGCGCGAGACCGTGCCGTACGGGGACGTGACCGTCGACGAGGGGCCGCGCCGGGACACCTCCCTGGAGAAGATGGCCGCCCTGAAGCCGGTCATCGACGGCGGCACCGTCACGGCCGCCTGCTCCTCCCAGGTCTCCGACGGTGCCGCCGCGCTGCTCCTCGCCTCCGAACGCGCCGTACGGGAGCACGGGCTGACCCCGCGCGCCCGCGTGCACCACCTCTCCGTACGCGGCGAGGACCCCATCCGCATGCTCACCGCCCCGATACCGGCGACCGCGTACGCCCTGAAGAAGACCGGCCTCACCCTCGACGCCATCGACCTCGTCGAGATCAACGAGGCCTTCGCGCCGGTCGTGCTGGCCTGGCTGAAGGAGACGGGCGCCGATCCGGAGAGGGTCAACGTCAACGGCGGCGCGATCGCCCTCGGCCACCCCCTGGGCGCGACCGGCGCCAAGCTCATGACGACCCTTCTGCACGAACTGGAGCGCACGGGCGGCCGGTACGGGCTGCAGACGATGTGCGAGGGGGGCGGGCAGGCGAACGTGACGATCATCGAGCGGCTGTGACGGCCACCGAACGGCGGTGAGGGGCAGCGGGCGGCCGTGGGCCGCTCCGGTCACCGAGTGGCGCCGAGGCGTCCCAAGGACGCCCGCACCTCCTCCGCCTCCTCCATGATCCGTTCCACCAGTTCCGCGCACGACGGCAGGTCGTCGATCACCCCGGCGACCTGCCCGGCCGCCATCACCCCCAGGTCCGTACGGCCGTCCACCATCGCGGACCTGAGCAGCATGGGCGTGTTGGCGGCGAGCAGGACCTGGCTCCAGGTGAGGTCCTTGCCGTGCCGCAGCGCGAGGCCGTCCCGCACCATGCGGCGCCAGGTGACCCCGGACAGCCGCCGGAAGCCGGCCGCGTGGCGCACGGCGTGCACCAGGGCGCGCGTACGGCCGGACGCCTCCAGCGTGTTCACGAACTCCGTGCGGAGCATCCGGTGCGGCAACCCGTCCACGGCCCTCGTGACGGTGACGTCCTTGACCGTCGCTGCCAGATAGCGGGCCTTCACCGCGTCGGGCACCGTCGACTCCGAGGTGAGCAGGAACCGGGTGCCCATCGCCATCCCGGCCGCCCCGAGCGCCAGCGCGGCCACCAGACCGCGCCCGTCGTGGAAGCCGCCGGCGGCGACGACGGGGATGCCGACGGCGTCCACGACCTGCGGCAGCAGTACGGTCGTCGCCACTTCCCCGGTGTGCCCGCCGCCCTCGCCGCCCTGGACGACGACCGCGTCCGCACCCCACGCCGCCACCTTCTCGGCATGCCGCCGGGCGCCGACGGACGGGATCACGACCACACCCGCGTCCTTGAGCTCGGCGATCAGCTCCCTGGACGGCGCGAGCGCGAACGACGCCACCCGGACGCCCTCCTCGACGATGATCCGCACCCGCTCCCGCGCGTCCCCCGCGTCGGCCCGCAGATTCACCCCGAAGGGCGCGCCGTCCGTGCGGGACTTCACCTCCCGTACGGCGTCCCGGAGTTGCGCGGGCGTCATCGTCGCGGAGGCAAGGATGCCGAGCGCTCCCGCGTTCGCCGTGGCGGAGACCAGCCGGGGGCCGGCGACCCAGCCCATACCGGTCTGCACGATCGGACGGCGGACGCCGACGAGCCGGGTGAGAGCCGTCTCCATCAGTCACCTCTCCTGAGTCGGTCGCGTCTCCCGGGCCGGCTGCTTCTTCTCCTCAGCCGCCGACCTCGCGTGCGCGGGTGTTCTCCGGGTCGATCACCTCGCGGATCAGCCTCAGTTCGGCCTCGGTCGGTTCGCGCGTGTACGGCACCTCGGCCGGGACGGCGAGTGCGAAACCCGTCGCCTCTTCGACCTGCTCGACCGTGACGCCCGGGTGCAGTGAGGCCAGCCGCATCGCGTGGTCGGGGGTCGCGAAGTCGAAGACCCCGAGGTCGGACACGACACGCGGAAGGTGGTGGAAGCGGGCGGTCACGGGATGTTCGGCCGCACGGTCGTGGCCGACCCCGCACACCATGTCGACCTTCTCGACGAAGACCCGCCGGGAGTGCCTGGGGATCCAGTAACTGGTCGGGTTGTTCAGGGTGTTGACCGGTGCGCCCCGCACCCCGAGCAGCTGTCGCTTCGGCTTCGCCCAGTCGCCGACGCACGAGATGTTCTGGTTGCCGTACCGGTCGATCTGGCTCGCGCCCATCATCACGTGCCGTCGGCCGCCGGTGACCAGCGCCAGGTGCCGCCGGTAGGGCAGCCACCCCTCGACGGTGCCGTCGAGGCCGACGAGCAGCGCCTCGCCGTCGGTCAGCAGCAGCTCCGGCGAGAAGGTCCGCTTGGCGAGGCGCGCGCCCAGGGACGGGACGAGGCCCATGGGGCTGGCGAGGATCTCCCCGGCCCCGCGCCAGGCCTCGGCGCAGGCGATCACGCAGTACTCGGCGCGGGTCGCTCCGCTCATGAGCCCTCCTTGTGCCATGCCCGCACGGCCGACTGGTACGCCTGCTCGTCACCCGTCAGGAACCGCTCGGCGAAGTCCTCCCAGGGCGTGCTCGCGTACGCCTTCTGAAAGGCCTCGTCCCGGCCGTGGTCGGGGGCGCAGGAGGTGAAGTGCGCGCCGTTCGGGGCTTCGATCACGCCGGTGACCACATGGCGGCTGACCAGCAACGACTGGGGCGGGGCCTCCTTCGCCAACTCGGCCGTGTCCACGAGCCGTTCGCACGAGACGTACGCCGTGTCGGCCGCCTCGCAGAACAGGTCGTCGAAGTACGGGTCCGGACCCAGATACTGGCCGTTGCCCTGCCGGTCGGCCCGGTTGACGTGCACGAACGCGGCGTCCAGGCGCAGCGCGGGCATGGCGACGAAGGTCTCCCCGTCGTCGTACGGCGACGTCACGGTCCGCAGACCGGGATTGACCCGCATCACGTCCGAGCCGATGCCCGCCCGTACCGGCAGGAAGGGCAGCCGGTTCGCGGCGGCCCGCAGCCCCCACATGAACATCGCCTCGTCGACCTCCGTCAACTCGAACGTGCCCCGCTCGCGCGCTGCGCGGAAGTGCGGTTCGAGGGGGATGGAGTCGAGGGTGGCGAAGGCGGCGACCAGTTTCCGGACGCGTCCGGCGGCGGCGAGCATGCCGACGTCCGGGCCGCCGTACGAGACGACCGTGAGATCGGTGATCCCGGACCGGAGCAGTGCTCTCACCAGAGCCATCGGCTTGCGGCGCGAGCCCCAGCCGCCGATGCCGAGGGTCATCCCGCTCGCCAGCCGCGAGACGGCCTCGTCGGCGGTCATCGTCTTGTCACTCACCCAAGTCCCCCTCTTTCATGGCGTTCCCCGTGGCCGGCCCTGAGTTCCCTGAGTTCCCTGAGTTCCCGGCCGCCCCGGTCGTCCCGGCCTTCCCGAAGGTGTCGCGAACCTCGTCGGCGACACCGCTGAGGTTCGCCTCGAAGGTGAAGCCCTGCTCGAAGCGGTAGCTGCGGCGGACGTCGACGGGGTCGATGCCGTTGATGGCGGCCTTGGCCAGCCGGAGCAGCCGGCCGTCCTTCGCGGCGATCTCCCGCGCCAACTCCAGGGCGGCGACGCGCAGTTCGGGACGTGGTACGACCCGCCACACCGAGCCGTGCGCCCGTAGCTCGGCGGCGGTCGCCGTACGCGAGGTGTAGTACAGCGCGCGCATCAGGTGCTGGGGCACCAGCCGGGCCAGATGCGTCGCCGCGCCCAGCGCGCCCCGGTCCAGCTCCGGCAGCCCGAACGTCGCGTCCTCGCTCGCCACGATCGCGTCCGCGTTGCCCACCAGCCCGATCCCGCCGCCCAGGCAGAACCCCTGCACGGCGGCGATCACCGGCACCTCGCACTCGTACACGGCGGCGAAGGCCTCCGCGCAGCCGTGGTTGGCATCGATCAACGCGCTCTGTCCCCCCGCCTGGATCTCCTTGATGTCGACCCCGGCGTTGAACCCGCGCCCCTCCGCCGCCAGGACGACACACCGGACCTCGGGATCACGGCCCGCGCCGCGCACGGCCTCGGCCAGCTCGAACCACCCGCGCACCGGCAGCGCGTTCACCGGCGGGAAATCGATCGTGACGACGGAAATCCCCTTTTCCGGGGACGAGGTGGAGACACTCATCGGCGCATCAGCTACCTTCCACCTAACGTTTGTTAGGTACGTCTCTGGGTGGAAGGTAGCAGCGGATGCGGCTCAACGGGAAGCTCGCCGTCGTCACCGGCGGCACACGCGGCGTCGGCGCAGGCATCGCCCGAGCCTTAGCCGAAGCCGGCGCCGAGGTCGTGACCTGTGCCCGCCGCCCGCCCGAAGTGCCGCTCAAGGGCGCCGAGTTCATGCCGCTGGATGTCCGGGATCCCGATGCCGTGCACCGCTTCTTCGCCGAACTGCCCCGCGTGGACGTCCTCGTCAACAACGTCGGCGGTACCCCCTACCGCCCGCTCACCGAGTCCGACGCCCGCCGTCACGCCCGCGTCATCGAACTCAACCTCACCGCCCCGCTGACCGTCTCCCTCGCCGCCCACGAACACCTCCGGCGGGCCGGGGGCGCGATCGTGATGATCGGCAGCGTGAGCGGCAGCCGCCCGTCGCCCGGCTCGGCGGCGTACGGCGCGGCCAAGGCCGGCCTGGAGCACCTGGCGCGCTCGATGGCCGTGGAGTGGGCCCCGGAGATACGGGTCAACACCCTCGTCCTCGGCATGGTCCGCACGGAACTCTCCCACCTCCACTACGGCGATGAGCACGGCATCGCCGCCGTGGCCCGCACCGTCCCGCTCGGCCGCCTCGCCGCCCCTTCCGACATCGGCGACGCGGCTGTCTTCCTCGCCTCCGACGCGGCCGCCTACATCACCGGCGCCTCTCTCCTCGTCCACGGCGGCGGCGAACGCCCCGCCTTCCTCGACGCGTC
>NZ_JBHVDX010000032.1:46688-63075 GCF_042802555.1 Streptomyces sp. NPDC057474
ACAAGGAGTAGACGACGACCAGCGATGAGCCGACGGCGACCGGCGAGAAGCCGACGGCGACCGGCGACGAACAGACAAGCGCCGACGTCCCGCACACGACGGCCGACGTCCCGCACACGACGGCCGACACGGCGCACACGACGGCCGACACGGCGCAGCCCACGGCCCGCACGGCGCAGCCCACCGCCGACAGGGACAAAGGGAAAAGAGAGAAAGGGGACCCGAGATGAGCGCCACACACCGGCTCTGCGAAGGGCGCGTCGTGATCGTGACCGGCGCGGGACGTGGCCTCGGCCGCGCGCACGCGCTCGCGTACGCCGTCGAGGGCGCCCGCCTGGTCGTCAACGACCTCGGCGTAGGACTCGACGGCACACCGGACCCCGACAGCCCGGCCGCCCGGGTCGTCGAGGAGATCCGCGCCGGGGGAGGGGACGCGATCGCCCACGGCGGGGACATCGCCACGACCGACGGCGCCGCCTCGCTCGTACGCACCGCCCTGGACACGTACGGCCGACTCGACACCCTCGTCAACAACGCCGGCTTCCTCCGCGACCGCATGCTCGTCAACCTCGACGAGGACGACTGGGACGCCGTCCTCCGCGTCCACCTCAAGGGCCACTTCCTCCCCCTGAAACACGCCGCCGCACACTGGCGGGCCGAAACCAAGGCCGGCCGCACACCGACCGCGAGGATCGTCAACACCACCAGCGGCGCGGGCCTGCTGGGCTCGGTCGGCCAGGGCAACTACAGCGCCGCCAAGGCCGCCATCGTCGGCCTCACCCTGGTAGCCGCCGCCGAACTGGCCCGCTACGGCGTCCAGGTCAACGCCATCGCCCCCGCGGCCCGCACGAGGATGACCGAGGGCACCTTCGCCGAGGCCATGGCCGCCCCCGGCGCCGGCTTCGACGCGATGGCCCCGGAGAACGTCTCCCCGTTGGTGGTGTGGCTGGGTTCCCACGCGAGCGAGGGCGTCACCGGCCGAGTCTTCGAGACGGAGGGCGGCCGCATCACAGTGATGGAGGGCTGGCACCCGGGCCCGACCGTCGACAAGGGGGCACGCTGGACGCCGGAGGGGGCGGGGGAGACCGTACGAAAGCTCTTGGCCGAGGCGGAGGAACCACGCCCGGTTTACGGCGCCCCATGACCGGTGCCGCTGCCTTCAGGGGCGCGGGGAACTGCGCGACAAGCCCCCACGCACCCGCACTCACCGCGACGAGCCCCCACGCACCCGCACTCGCCGCGACGAGCCCCCACACACCCGCACTCGCCGCGACGAGCCCCCACACCGCGCTCGCCGGACGCGCCGAACCCACCCCCTCACGTGCCCCCAACCCCTACGTGTCGCACTCCAGAACCGTCCGGCACAACCCACACCGCGCCCGAACCCGTCCCCGGACCGGCACCCTGATCCTCTGATGACACGTCGGACAAGGAAACGACACCCGCAACGGCCCCCGCCCATCAGGCGTGAACATATACGGCATCCCCGACACCGGCGAGGCCGACCGCAGGTCCTGCGCATGGCGCCGGTCCCGCGCGTACCGCCGACGCCCCGCCCACCCCGCCGCCGTCAGCGGCGGCTGCTGTTCGTCCCGGCGAGCCCGGACGCTGCCCTCCGCGTACGCGGAATACGCCTGGGCACTGGTGAACCACACCGACGGATCCTCCGCGAACAACTGCGCCCGCTTGGCCAGCACGTACCCGAACTCCTCCGGCGTCAGATACCCCAGCTTCTGCGACGACGCGGCGTCCTCCCGGAACGCGTCCAGCAGCAGCCACCCCGCCCCCAGATACGTCGCCGCCGTATCCGTGAGGATCTCGTTCTCACGGTTGCCGGGGAAGGACAACCCGAGCCGGTGCAGATAGACATGCATGACCTCGTGCGCGAGAGCCGCCCCGATGTCCCGGCGGTGCGTGCGGAAACGGTCATTGAGTTCGACGAAATACTCGGGACCCGCCGCCAGCTCGACGTGCGCCGCGTGCGTCATCTCCCGGAACCCGACGATCATCCGGGCGTCCGGCAGCCGATAGTGCCGCACCAACTCACGGGCCACCCGCTGCGCGCCGAGATGGAGATCGTCGGTGTCGCAGAACGCCACGTCGACGGGGGCCACACTGGTGGCGAACGTCTGGATCGTGTCGTACGAGAGCCGCTTGTACAGCGCCGTGATCGACGCCCGCACGGTGTCCAGATGCGGGTAGCCGTGCTCGACAGGTCCGCCGTTCGCCACGTCCGCACCCCCTAAGACGCCTCGACACGTTCCACTGTAAGCCGGTGCGTACGCATGCTCACCGAAAGCCGTCCCACGCGAGCGGACCGGCGCGGACGGGCCGCGAGCGCGGAACCGCAGCGTCGTAGGGTGACGACCATGACCACCAGCGACACCAACGAGGCGAACACCGGGACCGCGCCGGCCGCCCAGGTCGACGCGGACGCCCGGGCGGAACTCATGCGGCTGCGGGACAGCATCGACAACATCGACGCCGCCGTCGTCCACATGCTCGCCGAGCGCTTCAAGTGCACCCAGCGGGTCGGCCACCTCAAGGCCGCGCACCAACTGCCCGCCGCCGACCCGGGCCGCGAGGCACAACAGATCAACCGGCTGCGCGGACTCGCCGAAAGTGCCAAGCTGGACCCGGCGTTCGCGGAGAAGCTGCTGAACTTCATCATCGCCGAGGTCATCCGGCACCACGAACGCATCGCGGACGACGCGCTGAACGGTACAGCGGGCACGACCGGTACAGCGGGCACGACCGGCACAGCGGGCACGGCCGGCACAGCGGGCACGACCGGCACAGCGGGCACGACCGGCACGGCAACAGACGCAGGGGAGTGACATCACAGCCCCCAGGGGGCATCCTGCGTGAGCACTCTTCGTCAAGCCATCGCTACACGCAGTGAGACCCTCGGGTCCGGGTCGCCGAACGCGAGCCGACCACCCGAGCGAGGGGACATCGGCCATGCCGTCCGAAGCCAAGATCCTCATCGTCGACGACCATGAGGACACGCTGTACGCCCTGGAGAGCGCCCTGGCCCCGCTGGGCTACCGCCTGACACGCGCCACCAGCGGCGACGCGGCCCTCAAGGAAGTCCTCCGCGGCCAGGTCGGCCTGCTCCTCCTCGACGTCCGCATGCCCGGCGTCAGCGGCCTCGACGTCGTCCACTACATGCGCGGCGTGGAACAGACCCAGCACATCCCCGTCATCCTCCTCACCGGCTTCGGCCCCGACGCCGAACTCACCTCCGCCGCCTTCCGCCTCGGCGTCGCCGACCTCGTCATGAAACCCATCGACCCCTGGGCCCTGCGCACCAAGGTCCGCTACCTCTACGACGCCCACGAACGCTCCCACGCCCTGGAACGCGAGGTCCGCGACCTGCGGGCCCGCCTCAAGGACCACGAGGAACTCAAGAGCGCCAACGGCGACGACCACCGCGACAAGGGGCGCGTCCCCGCGCAGCACGACGGCGCGAAGGACCGGGCATAGGCCGCATACGGCCGGGCGCACGGCGCGTACGACCGGACATAGGTCGCGTACCAGGCCCGCCCCTGTCCTGTGCCAAAGGCATCAGGCAGCATGTCCCTCATGTCCGTACTGACGCGCGACGAAGCGCAAGCCCGTGCTCGGCTCCTCGACGTCCACCGCTACGAGATCGCACTCGACCTCACGCGCGGCGACGAGACCTTCGACTCCCGTACCGTCATCCAGTTCACCGTGCGGGGAAAGAAAAAGGCCGCGGACACCTTCGTCGAGCTCAAGCCCGCCGAACTGCGCTCCGTCACCCTCGACGGAGAACCCCTCGACCCCGAGACCCTCGACGGGAACCGCCTCCCCCTCAAGGGCCTCACCGCGGGCAAGCACGAACTGCGCGTCGACGCCGCCATGCGCTACTCCCGCACCGGCGAAGGCATGCACCGCTTCACCGACCCCACCGACGCCGAGACCTACGTCTACACCCAGCTCTTCATGGACGACGTCCAACGCGTCTTCGCCGCCTTCGACCAACCCGACCTCAAGGCCCTCTTCGACCTCACCGTCACCGCCCCCGAAGCCTGGACCGTCCTCGCCAACGGCATCACCGCACAGCAGGACGACGGCACCTGGCGAGCCGCCACCACCCCGCTGATCTCCACCTACCTCGTCGCCGTCGCCGCCGGCCCCTGGCACTCCGTCCGCACCGAACACCGCGGCCTGCCCTTCGGCATCCACTGCCGCCGCTCCCTCGCCCCCTACCTCGACACCGACGCCGACGAGATCCTCGACGTCACCCGCGCCCTCTACGACCGCTACCACGAGAAGTTCGAGGAGCCGTACCCCTTCGACTCCTACGACCAGGCCTTCGTCCCCGAGTTCAACGCCGGCGCCATGGAGAACCCCGGCCTCGTCACCTTCCGCGACGAGTTCGTCTACCGCTCCGCCGTCACCGACACCGAACGCCAGACCCGCGCCATGGTCATCGCCCACGAAATGGCCCACATGTGGTTCGGCGACCTCGTCACCCTCAAATGGTGGGACGACATCTGGCTCAACGAGTCCTTCGCCGAGTACATGGGCTACCAGACCCTCACCGAAGCCACCCTCGGGGGGACTCCCCCCAGAAAGTGGGGCACCGACACCTGGGTCGACTTCGGCATCGCCCGCAAGGCCTGGGGCTACGACGCCGACCAGCGCCCCTCCACCCACCCCGTCGCCCCCGAGGCCGTCGACGACACCGCCGCCGCCCTCCTCAACTTCGACGGCATCTCCTACGCCAAGGGCGCCTCCGCCCTCCGCCAACTCGTCGCCTGGCTCGGCGAGAAGGACTTCCTCGCCGGCATCAACGCCCACTTCACCCGCCACCGCTTCGGCAACGCCACCCTCGCCGACTTCATCGACAACCTCGCCGGCGCCACCGAACGGGACGTCCACGCCTGGGCCGACGCCTGGCTCCGCACAACCGGCGTCGACACCCTCACCCCCAAGGTCACCCGCGCCGCCGACGGCACCTACACCCTCACCGTCGACCGCACCGGCAGCCGCCCCCACCACATCGCCGTCGGCCTCTACGACCAGGACCTCGGCGACGACCAGGGCCACCTCACCCTCCGCGACCGCGTCGAACTCGACATCCCCCAGACCGCCGACCAGCCCATCGGCAAACGGCCCGCACTCCTCCTCCTCAACGACGGCGACCTCACCTACGCCAAGGTCCGCTTCGACCCCGACTCCTTCACCGCCGTCACCGGCCACCTCTGCGGCCTCCCCGACCCGCTCACCCGCGCCGTAGTCTGGAACGCCCTGCGGGACGCCGTACGCGACGCCGAACTCCCGCCCACCGCCTACCTGGAAGCCGCCCGCACCCACCTCCCGCGCGAGAGTGACCTCGCCATCGTCCAGGGCGTCCTCACCTTCGCCACCACCCAGGTCGCCGACCGCTTCCTCACCCCCGACCAGCGTGCCACCGGCCTGTCCACCCTCGGCTCCCTGTGCCGCGACCTCATCCGCCGCACCGAGGACGGCGACAACCCCGGCCTGCGCCTCACCGCCGTACGCCACGCCATCGACGTCGCCACCCGCCCCGAGACCATCGCCGCCTGGCTCGCCGAGGGCACGGTTCCGGGTGGCCCCGAGCTGGACCCCGAACTGCGCTGGCGGGTCCTGGGCCGCCTCGCCGTCCTCGGCGCGGTCGACGCCGCCGCGATCGCCGAAGAGCTGAAGCGGGACCCCAGCGCCAGCGGCCAAGAAGGCGCCGCCCGCTGCCGGGCCGCGCTGCCCGAACCGGAGGCCAAGCGGGCCGCCTGGGAGGCGATGTTCACCACCGACGACCTCTCCAACTACCTGTTCACCGCCACGGCCCAGGGGTTCTGGCAGCCGGAGCAGGCGGATCTCCTCCGGGAGTACGTCGAGCGCTACTGGGCCGACGCGGTGTCGCTGGCCGCTCGGCGCGGGCCGGCCATGGCGGAGGCCGCCGGGCGGTGGGCGTTCCCGGTGTACGCGGTGAACCCGGAGACCGTGGGGCTGGGAAAGCGGTGCCTTCAGGACGACGGGGCGATTCCGGCGCTTCGGCGGAAGCTGGTGGATCAGTTGGACGACCTTGAGCGTGCCTTGCGGGTACGGGAGGCGTAGGGGTTTTTCGGGTGCCGCCGTCGGGGCTTGGGGATTCTGCGCGGACTTGAGGTTGTCCGTGGCTCGCGCAGTTCCCCACGCCCCTTTGGGGCGCGCTGCACTACCCTCTTTTGGTTGTAATCAGCCGCATTTTCGGGCTCAGCACCCGATTGGCGTACAAGATGGGATTCCCCGTGCTCCGGAGGAATCCATGACCGCTGCGCCCCTCGCCTCGGGACCCCAAGGTCCCGGCGCGCTACGGCCGTTGCTCGACACCGTGCTCGAAGCGTTGCGTGAGGGGACCGAGGCGCGGGGCGGCCCCATCCCCGCCGGCGGCCCGGAGGCGGTCGCGGCACAGGTGCGGGACGCGCTCGGTGAGCCGCTGCCCGTCGAAGGCGAGCCGGACGCCCTCCATCGGCTGGTCCGGGCCCTCGCGGCAGGCACCGCCGACCCGGCCGACCCCCTCTGCGCGGCCCACCTCCACACCCCACCCCTGGCCGTCGCCGCCGCCGCCGACCTCGCCGCCTCCGTACTGAACCCGTCCCTCGACTCCTGGGACCAGGCCCCGGCCGCCTCCGCGCTCGAAGCGCTGGTGACCCGGGCGGTGGCCGCGGAGGCCGGCGCCACCGACGCGCTGGTCACCACCGGTGGCACCGAGTCCAACCAGCTCGCCCTACTCCTGGCCAGGGAAACGCACAGCGCGACGCATCGAGGAGTACAGCTCGTCTGCGGGGCCAACGCCCACCACTCCCTGCCTCGCGCCGCCTGGCTCCTCGGCCTCCCCGAGCCCGTCGTGATCCCCACCCCGGCCGGCGCCCTGGACCCCACCGCCCTGGACGACGCCCTCACCCACCTCCAAGGGCCCCTCCTCGTCGCCGCCACCGCCGGCACCACCGACGCCGGGCTCATCGACCCGCTGCCCGAGATCGCCGACCTGTGCGACACCCACGGCGCCCGGCTCCACATCGACGCGGCCTACGGCGGAGGCCTCCTCTTCAGCGACCGGCACCGGGCCCGGCTCGACGGCCTCGCCCGCGCCCACACCGTCACCCTGGACCTGCACAAACTCGGCTGGCAGCCGGTCGCCGCCGGACTCCTCGCCGTACGCGACGCGCCGGACCTCGCCGTACTCGACCACAGGGCCGACTACCTCAACGCGGACGACGACACCGAGGCCGGCCTGCCCGACCTCCTCGGCAGGTCCCTGCGGACGACCCGACGGCCCGACATCCTCAAGATCGCCGTCACCCTCAAGACCCTGGGCCGCACGGGACTCGGCAGACTCGTCGACCAAGTCTGCGCACTCGCCCAGGAGTTCGCCGCACTCGTCGAGGCACACCCCGGCTTCGAACTCTACGACCGGCCCACCATCAGCACGGTCCTCTTCCGGCCCGCCGACGCGTCCGACGACGCCGTGGCCGCCGTACGCCGCCAACTGCTCCACGACGGCCGAGCCGTCATAGGCCGCGCCGAACTCGACGGCCACCTCTGGCTCAAGGCAACCCTGCTCAACCCCCACACCCGGCCGGGCGACCTCGCCGCCCTGCTGAAGCTCGTGGAACTCGCAGAACCCGCAGAACCCGCAGAACTCGCCGAAGGACACACCCCCACATGAGCACGCCCCCAGAGCACGACCAGCAGGAACCCGAAGCCCCCCGCGACCTCGTCGGCGTCGGCATCGGACCCGCCAACCTCTCCCTCGCCGCCCTCGCCCACCCCCTCGCCGGACTCGACGCCGTCTTCTACGAGCAGCGACCCGGGTTCGACTGGCACCCGGGGCTGCTCATCGAGGGCGCCACGGTCCAAGTCCCGTTCCTGGCGGACCTGGTGACACTCGCCGATCCGGTGAGCCCCTGGTCGTTCCTCAACTACCTCAGGACGCACGACCGGCTCTTCCCGTTCTACTTCGCCGAGCGACTCCACATCCAGCGCGCCGAGTACGACGCCTACTGCCGCTGGGTCGCCGAGAGCCTGCCCGGGCTGCGGTTCGGCCACCAGGTCGACTCGGTGCGCTGGAACCCCGAACGGGACGTGTTCGAGGTCGACTTCACGCAGTCGGACGCCGACGGCGAGGCCGCCGCGCTCGGCCGTACGTACGCCCGGAACATCGTGCTCGGCGTCGGCACCGAACCGCATGTGCCCGAGCCCCTCAAGCCGCTCGTCGAGGCGGCCGGCGTGCCCGTCATCCACGCCGCGGACTACCTCGGCGAGCGCGACCGTCTGCTGGCGGCCGGACACGTCACCGTCATCGGCGCGGGACAGTCGGGGGCCGAGGTCTTCCTCGATCTCCTGCGGCACCGGCCCACCGGCCGGGAACGGCTGCACTGGCTCGGCCGCACAGAGGCGTTCGCACCCATGGAGTACTCCAAGCTGGGCCTGGAACACTTCACACCGGACTACACCCGCTACTTCCACGCCCTCGCCGAACCGACCCGGGACCGGCTCGTCGCCGCCCAGTGGCAGCTCCACAAGGGCATCGACGCCGACACGATCGCCGCCATCCACGACGAGCTGTACCGTCGCACCCTCGACGGCGGCTGGCCCGACGCCGTCCTCACTCCCGGCGTCCACGTCCGCACCGCCGGCCGGCTCGCCACCACCAAAGTCGAACTCCACCTCGAACACATCGAACAGGGCACCCGCTCCCGCCTCACCACCGACGCCGTCGTCCTCGCCACCGGCTACCACGAGCGCCCCCTGGACCGCGTCCTCGCCGGCCTCGACCCGTACATGCGGCGCGACAGCCGGGAGCGGCCCCGCGTCGACGACAGGTTCCGGATGATCCTCGACCCGTCCGTCACCGCCGCCGGCTGCCACGTCTACGTCCAGAACGCCGAACTGCACACCCACGGCGTCGGCGCCCCCGACCTCGGCCTCGCCGCCTGGCGCAGCGCCACCATCCTCAACACCCTCACCGGCAAGGAGCCCTACCCCCTGCCGACCCGCACCGCCTTCACCACCTTCGGCCTCCAACCCCGGTTGCAGATCCCACCCGCGCGGCAGGAGAAAACCCTCACGCCACTGACCCCGCTCGCCGACGCTAGGTAATTGAAGAGTAAAGAAGTAGGGCAGGAGTGGTGACGGCTGCAAGAAAGCTGCCTACCTTTCGGCCATGACCAGCACCCGCGCAGGCAAGGCCTGGATCGCCGCCCACCGCTCCGCCGTCATCGACCCCCACGAAGCCTTCAAACTCTTCGAGGTCCGAGGCTTCACCGACCAGACCGTACGCCAGACCCTGCGCCCCGTCGGCGGCGGCGAGGCCCTACGCGTCCGCCTCAGCAACCGCTACGGCCGCACACACCTCGACATCGGCGGCGCCCACCTCGCCCGCCGCACCGAAGGCAGCGCCATCGACCCCACCACCGACGTCCCCCTCCTCTTCGCCGGCGCCGAAAACGTCACCATCCCGGCCGGCGAGGAGATCATCAGCGACCCCGTCGAAGGCACCGTCACCGCAGGCGAGGAACTCGCCCTCAGCCTCTACCTCCCCGGCGACACCGGTCTCACCACACACTCCGCGATCCCCTACGACATCGGCCACGCCGTCCCCGGCGACCAGCTCACCGCCGAATCCCTCGACGAATCCGACGAACTCATCACCGGGCACTTCGTCACCGGCATCGACGTCCTCGCCCCCGAGAGCACCCGCATCGCCGTCGCCTTCGGGGACTCCTGGATCGAGGGCATGGCCACCACCCCCGGCACCGGCAGCAGCTTCCCCGCCCAGCTCGACCGCCGCCTCACAGACGGCTGGATCGTCGCCACCGGCATCTCCGGCAACCGACTCCTCACCGACGAGATCGGCGCCCACCTGCTCTCCCGCGTCGAACACGACGTCCTCGACATACCCGGCGCCAGCCACGTCATCATCCACGCCGGTCTCAACGACCTCGGCCTGCCCGGCGCCATCGCCTTCCCCGAACCCGCCAAACTCCCCACGGCCGCCGACCTCATCACCGGCCTGACCATCCTCGCCGACCGCCTCCACACCGCCGGCCTCACCGTCATCGGCGCCACCATCGGCCCCTACGCCGGCACCGTCTACCCCGGTTACGACAGCGACGAGGGTCAAGCCGTACGCGCCGAGGTCAACACCTGGCTCCTCGGTGACACCCACCCCTTCGACGCCGTCATCGACATCGCCGCCGCCGTCGCGGACCCGGACCACCCCACCCGCATCCGCGACGACCACAACAGCGGCGACGGCCTCCACGTCAACGACGTCGGCGCGAAAGCCATCGCCGACGCCGTCGATCTCAGCCTTCTGAACCTCTAGAAGACCGACGAGCTCTAGAAGACCGGCGTACCGTTCCGCGTCAGCTTCCAGTCCACCGACGCGAACGCCGCCGGGTCGATCGACCCCTTCGCCTTCACCCACGAGATCATCGTGTTACGGATCTCGTCCGAGTTCGACCACAGCAGCTGGGCCGCGGCGACATGCGGGAAGTTGCCACCGCCGTTGGCCCGGTAGTTGTTCACCGCGAACACGAACTTCTGGTCGTCCGCCAACGCCGCACCCTCGAACAGCACGTTCGCGATACGCGACCCCGCCGGCCTGGCGATGTCGATCTCGTACGACAGACCGCTCACCGCGTCGTAGTTGTAGTCCGGCGTGCCGTTCGCGTTCGTCAGCTTCGCCGGGTCGACAGCCGCGTCCACCGCCGTCTGCACGAAGTAGTTCGCCGAATACTCCAGATACGCCTTCATCTGCGCACCCGTCATCAGACGCGCCTCCAGCGTGTTCTCGAAGACATACAGACCGGCAACGTCCCGGATGGTGACGTTCCCCGCCGGGATCACCGCGCTCCGCGAGAACGCCGCGGCCTGCGACAGCACCGGCAGCGACCCGTACTCACCCGACGCCAGCGCTTTCTTCACCGTGTCCGCCTGGATGTGGTTGATCAGATCGATGATCGCCACATCCTTGTACGGCGCCTCCACCGACGTCATCTCGGCCGCGTTCGTACCGATGATCTGGTTGACGTACGCCACGACCTTCTCGTGCTCGTCACCGAGCATCTTCACGATCTTCGGGTCCTCCTCCACGGCGTTGGAGTTGAGAACCTGCGCGGCGACCTTCTCGACCTTCCAGCAGCCCTTGCTCCACACCAGCTCGAAGTCGAACAGCGTCAGCCGCTGCCCCCACTTCAGCGGCTCCGACAGCACGACCTGCTTGCCGGTCTTCTTGTTGGTGACGAAGTACTCCGGGATCTCCGTGTGCGCGTGCCCCACGAGAATCGCGTCGATCCCCGGCACCTGCTCGGCCACCAGCCCGGCCGCGTTCTCGATGTACGGCAGCTGATCACCGTACGAAGAGGTGCCGGAGGACCCGCTGTGCGCCGACACGATGACGACATCCGCCCCCATCGACCGCAGCTTCGGCACCCACTTGGCGGCCTGCTCCTCAAGCCCCGGGAACGTCATCTTCCCTTGCACGTTCGCCTTGTCCCAGATCGCGATACCCGGGTTGGTGAGCCCGAGGACCGCCACCTTCACGTCCCGCCCGTGCGGCGTACGCAGCCGGTGCATGCTGTACGGAGGGAAGGCGGGGCGAAGGGTCTTGGCATCCAGCGCGTTCGCACCCAGCAGCGGGAAACGGCACTGCTCCTGGAACTTCCGCAGCACCGGAATGCCGTAGTTGAACTCGTGGTTGCCCAGCGCAGCCGCGTCATAGTCGATCGCGTTCATCGCCTGCGCCATCGGGTGCACCGGACCACCCTTGGCGGTGATCGGGTCCACCTTCGCGTAGTAATACGACAACTGCGTGCCCTGGATGGTGTCACCGGCGTCGATGAGCAGCGTGTTCCGGCGGCCCTTCTCCTTGCGGATCTGGTTCACCAGCGTGGAGATCTTCGCCAGACCGACGTCGTTGTGCGCCTTGTCGTCGAACTCCTTGTCCGTGAAGTAGTCCCAGTTGAAGACGTTGCCGTGCAGGTCGGTCGTCCCCATCACGGTGAACCTGTACCGCTTCGGGGCCTTCTTCCCGCCACCCGTCACCGTGGCCGCCTGCGCGTTCGGAGCCATGGCCGAACCGGCGATGGCCACTCCCGCACCGGTCACGGCCGACTTCTTCAGGAACTTCCGGCGGTTCAAGGGCATATCAGGGCACTCCTCGGAGGAACGGGCGATATCAACGCGCGTAGACAGCGGACAGTGGAAACCTGGGACCACATGCGACAACGCGCGTAGATTCTGACCCGTACCGCCCCCACCGCAACAGACCCAACAGGTTTCGATCTGGTGACCTGCGAGGTCTGCGACCAGGCCACGGGTGACAGAGTGGGGCGTATGACCACCAGTCCAGAGGAAGCCCAACCCGCCGCCGTCCCCTACGGCACCCCCGAAGCGCCCCGCATCGCCGTCCGCGGCGAAGCCCACCTCGAAGTCGACCCCGAGATAGCCCGCATCGGAGTCACCGTCCTCGCCCGCGGCAAGGACCGGCGCGCTGCCCTCGACGACCTCACCCGCCGCAACACCACCGTCCTCGACCTCGTCAAGACATACGGCGAAGCGGTCGAACGACTGGAGACCGGCGCCTTCTCCATCACCCCCGAACTGAAGGAGAAGGGCAGAGGCGAAAGGATCCAGGCCTACCATGGCCGCGTCCACATCACCGCGGAGCTGACCGACTTCACGGCACTGGGCGAACTCACCACACGCCTGGCCGACCTGGACCTCACACGCGTCGACGGCCCCTGGTGGTCCCTCCGACCCGACTCACCCGCCCACAAGCGGGCCAGGCAGAAGGCGGTGAAGGAGGCGGTACAGCGCGCACGGGAGTACGCCGAAGCCCTCGGCACCACACTCGCGGCCCTGGTCGAACTCGCCGACATCGGCGCGGAAGCCCCCCAACCCGTCCGCCCCGGAGCCCCCGGCGGCCTCATGCGCTCCGCCAGGGCCAAGGGCGCCGAGGAAACCGACGCCGCCCCCCTCGACCTCGAACCCCAACGCCAACGCGTCTACGCACAGGTCAACGCCCGCTTCACGATGCTGCCACCGCAACTCTGACCTGACGCCGGGGGTGCTCCCGGCCACCGCCCAGCCGGGGCACCCTTCAGCTTTTGGTGATTACTTGTCAATTACCTTTCACGTGACGGCCGTTGAGTCGTCACGCCCCGCCAAATCGCTACCGGCGGGTAAGCCATAGGCTCGAAACATGCGCCGAGCAAAGATCGTCTGCACCCTCGGGCCCGCCACCGACTCATACGACCAGATCAAGGCACTGGTCGAGGCCGGCATGGACATCGCCCGCTTCAACCTCAGCCACGGCGGCCACGCCGAACACGACGAGCACTACCAGCACGTCCGCAAGGCCGCCGACGAGACCGGCCGCAGCGTCGGCACCCTCGCCGACCTTCAAGGCCCGAAGATCCGCCTCGGCCGCTTCGCCGAAGGCCCCGTACTCCTTGAACGCGACGACACGTTCACGATCAGCGTGGAGGAGGGGGTGGAAGGGGGCAGCGAGGTCTGCGGCACGACGTACGGCGGCCTGGCGGCCGACGTCACTCCCGGGGAACTCATCCTCGTCGACGACGGCAAGGTCACGCTGGAGGTCACGGCGGTGGACGGACCCCGGGTCCACACCCGGGTCGTCGAAGGCGGGATGGTCTCCGACAACAAGGGACTGAACCTGCCGGGCGTCGCCGTATCGGTGCCGACGCTGTCGGAGAAGGACGAAGACGACCTCCGTTGGGCGCTCCGCACGGGCTTCGACGTGATCGCGCTGTCGTTCGTGCGGTCCGGGCGGGACATCGAACGCGTCCACCAGATCATGGACGAGGAAGGCCGCCGACTCCCCGTCATCGCCAAGATCGAGAAACCACAGGCCGTCGACAACATCGACGAGATCGTCGCCGCCTTCGACGGCATCATGGTCGCGCGCGGCGACCTGGGCGTGGAAATGCCCCTGGAGCAGGTCCCGCTGGTCCAGAAGCGCACGGTCAAACTGGCCAAGCGCAACGCCAAGCCGGTCATCGTCGCCACGCAGATGCTCGACTCGATGATCAACAACTCCCGCCCGACACGCGCCGAGGTCAGCGACGTCGCCAACGCCGTCCTCGACGGCACGGACGCGGTGATGCTGTCCGGCGAGACGAGCGTGGGCAAATACGCGGTGGAGACGGTCCGCACGATGAGCCGCATCGTGGCAGCGGCGGAATCGGACATGCTGGCGAAAGGCCTCCCGCCCTTGACCGAGCACAACAAACCCCGCACCCAGGGCGGCGCGATGGCCCGCGCGGCAGCCGAGATCGGCGACTTCTTGGACGCGAAGTTCCTGGTCGCCTTCAGCCAGTCCGGCGACACGGCGCGACGCCTGTCACGCTACCGGTCGCCGATTCCTGTGTTGGCCTTCACTCCGGACCCGGCTACGCGCTCGCAGCTGAGCTTGACGTGGGGTGTGGAGACCTACCTCGGGCCGCAGGTTGATTCAACGGACGCGATGGTCGACCAGGTGGATGAGCTGCTGCTCAAGTACGGCCGCTGCAAGAAGGGCGACGTGGTCGTGATCACGGCCGGCTCACCGCCGGGGGTCGCGGGCTTCACGAACATGGTCCGGGTGCATCACATCGGGGAGGGCGACAGCCCGAAGTAGGGGGTCAGTACTTCTGGCCTACGTGGGTGTCCATGAGGGCGACGGAGGCTTTGCGGGCGATGGAGACGTTGCGGGCGTTGGCGAGCCTCCAGTCGACGCCTACTTGGTCCAGCGCTGCTGTGAAGAGACGGATGATGTCGCTCGACACGTTGGTGAAGAAGTACCGGGGGTACTCGTAACGCTTGCGTTCGCCCCCGACCAAGCGAGTTGTCCAGTTGGTGATGCGGCAGCCGTCGGAGTGGATGAGGCCCCGGATGAACTGCCAAGGGTGGGCGTCGACAACGGCTTGTTGCCAGGGGGCCAGAGCGATCCTGCGCTCGTGTTTCTTTCCGGGGCCGTGCTGAGGAAAGAGAAGGGGCCAGTGCCGGGAGTGACTGGTGACCATCGAGTACCCCTCCTTCTGAAGGGCGTAGACGCCAATACCCGGGCGAACTATCGCGATGGCCTCACGGCACTGCTGCATGAGCCCAGGCCAAGCATCTGCACAGGCGATGCGGAGGTAGTAGCCACTGCGGGGGTGGGCGCTGATGCAGCCGTCGCCCAGGTAGAGGCCCAGCAGATAGGCGTACGCGCCATCATCCGCCGGTGGGCCCGGATCGGCGGGCGCCATGCGAGGCAGGGGTTCGAGGCGCTGCTGCCAGGAACGGATCGCGGCTCGTGAGATGCCCGTTTCCCGGCTGACCGAGTTTAGGCTGCGCCCCTGAGCAACCAACGCGAGTGCTCGCTTGCGTGTGCTGACGTCGTACATGCGGCCACTCTCTGCGACTGATCGCGACCGCGCGTGTAGTTAAAAAGCGGATGTTCACGAGAACGTGGACATCCGCTAAGTGCTGACCTTGGAAACGAAGGAAAAGTGCCCCGAGTCGGATTCGAACCGACGCTGTCGGTGGTTTGAGCACCGTGTCTCTGCCGCTGGACTACCGGGGCTTCCTCTAAAACTAAGGCTGGCGGTTACCCGCCGTGCCCCCACCTTACCGCAGCTAGGTAGTCTCTTGTCAGCAGTACCCCTGCCCTGAACGAGGAGCCCACGTGACCGCCCCCGAGTCGCCCCAGCCCGTCGACGACGACGACAAGTCGCACGTGCCTCCGCTGACGACCCGTGTCGTCATCGCCGAGGACGAGGCGTTGATCCGCCTCGATCTCAAGGAGATGCTCGAAGAAGAGGGCTACTCCGTCGTGGGCGAGGCCGGTGACGGTGAGCAGGCGGTCGAGCTGGCCCGGGAGCACCAGCCCGATCTTGTGATCCTCGACGTGAAGATGCCCAAGATGGATGGGATCTCGGCCGCGGAGAAGATCGCCGAGGAGCGTATCGCGCCCGTGCTGATGCTGACCGCCTTCTCGCAGCGTGACCTCGTCGAGCGGGCCCGGGATGCCGGTGCGATGGCGTACCTCGTGAAGCCGTTCAGCAAGAGTGATGTCGTCCCGGCGATCGAGATGGCCGTCTCGCGGTTCACCGAGTTGAAGGAGCTGGAGAAGGAGGTCGCCGACCTCACGCTCCGGCTGGAGACTCGCAAGCTGGTGGACCGTGCGAAGTCGATTCTGCAGACGGAGTACGGACTGACGGAGCCGGCCGCGTTCCGGTGGATCCAGAAGACGTCGATGGATCGTCGGATGTCGATGCAGCAGGTGGCGGAGGCCGTCATTCAGGATGCCGACGAGAAGAAGGCGGCCAAGGGCTGACCCCACCCCCGCGCACGTATACATACGACG
>NZ_JBHVDX010000033.1:0-60652 GCF_042802555.1 Streptomyces sp. NPDC057474
GCCGAGGGGTTTCCCGGTAGTCGCAGGGAAGCCCCTCGGCGATGCCCTCGGCGGGGTGGGATGCCGGGGTGGGGCGCGCTCCCCAAAGCCAGCAGGGCGCCCGCGGCCGTCTACGCAGGGCGCCCGCCACTGCCTACGTGGGGCGGTGGCGCTCGGCGTTCGCGGCCTCGGCCAGGCCCCGGAGGCGTTCCAGGTCCCGGCGGTCGCGTTTGGTGGGGCGGCCGGTGCCTCGGTCGCGGATGCCGGCGGGGGCGGTGGCCTCGCGGGGCGGGGGCGGCGGGGAGTTGTCGACGTAGCACTCGGCGGCGACGGGCGCGCCGACCCGCTTGCGGATCAGACGCTTGACGACGACGATCCGCTCGTGGCCCCCGGCCTGGCGCAGCCGCACCTCGTCGCCGACGCGCAGCGCGTAGGCGGGCTTGACGCGGTCGCCGTTGACGCGGACGTGGCCGCCCCGGCAGGCGGTGGCGCCCATCGAGCGGGTCTTGACCAGGCGGACGGACCAGATCCAGCTGTCGACGCGCACGGACTCGCCGCTCGCCGGGCGGGCGGCCTCGGCGGACGCCGCCGCCGACCCGTCGGAGCCCGGGTTCGTGGTGTCCGGACCGCTCGTCCGCTCCTCCGTGCCTTCAGAAGCCATGCCTCGACCTTAGCTCCCCGGTCGACCGCCCAGGAGAGGCGATCACCGGACGTACCGTGGAGACATGGGCGGCGGCAGCGGTGGTGACAGCGGCAACGGAGGTGGCGGCAGCGGGGGTGGCGGTGAGGTCATGGGGCTGGCCGCGCTCGACGCACGGATCAGCGGGTGCCGGGCCTGTCCCCGGCTGGTCGAGTGGCGGGAAGAGGTGGCACGTACCAAGCGGGCCGCGTTCGCCGACCAGGAGTACTGGGGGCGGCCGGTGCCGGGCTTCGGGCCGCCCGATGCCGCGCTCCTCATCGTCGGGCTCGCCCCCGCCGCGCACGGGGCGAACCGAACGGGACGGATGTTCACCGGCGACCGCTCCGGCGACGTGCTGTACGCGGCGCTGCACGACGTGGGTCTGGCCTCGCGCGGCACGGCGGTCGGCGTCGACGACGGACTGGAACTGTACGGCGTACGGATCACCTCACCCGTGCACTGCGCGCCGCCCGCCAACAAGCCGACGCCCGAGGAGCGGAACACCTGTCGACCGTGGCTGGTCAGGGAGCTGGAGCTGCTGCGGCCGACGCTGCGGGCCGTGGTCGTGCTCGGGGCCTTCGGCTGGCAGGCCGCGCTGCCCGCGCTGGCCGAGGCGGGCTGGGACGTGCCCCGGCCACGGCCCGTCTTCGGCCACGGCACCCACGTACCGCTCGACGGCCTCGACCTCTTCGGCTGCTTCCACGTGAGCCAGCGCAACACCTTCACCGGCCGGCTGACCCCCGCCATGCTGCGCGAGGTCCTGCGTACGGCGGCGAAGACCGCGGGGCTGGGTGTCTCGTCGTAGTCGGGGTGGCCGGGCGGTCGGGACGCTCCGGGCGGTCGGGTGGCCGGGGCGGGCCGGGGCCCGGCGGAAAACGGCTGCCGACGCCGTCGTACGCCGGTTAGGGTCGCGCAATGCCCATCTACCCGGAGATCGAACCGTACGACCACGGCCTGCTCGATGTCGGGGACGGCAACCGCGTGTACTGGGAGGTCTGCGGGAATCCGCGGGGCAAGCCCGCGGTCGTGCTGCACGGCGGGCCGGGGTCCAGGGCCAACGCGTGGTTCCCGCGGCTCTTCGACCCCGAGGCGTACCGGATCGTGCTGCTCGACCAGCGTGGCTGCGGGCGTTCGACGCCGCCGGCGAGCGCGTACGAGACCGATATGAGCGTCAACACGACGGATCGGCTGATCGCCGACCTGGAGCTGCTGCGGCGCCACCTCGGGATCGGGCGGTGGCTGGTGTGGGGTGTGTCGTGGGGGTCGGCGCTCGGCCTGCGGTACGCGCAGACGCATCCGGAGGCTTTGACGGAACTGGTCCTCACGGGGGTCACCACGGCCTCCGACGCGGAAGTCGCCCTGCTGACCAGGGGACTCGGCCAGTTCTTCCCGGAGGCCTTCGAACGGTTCCTGGCCGAACTGCCCGAGGACGAGCGGGACGGGAACCTGCCGGCCGCGTACAACCGGCTGATCGAGTCGCCCGACGAGGCGGTGCGGGCGCGGGCGGCGCGGGCCTGGACCGACTGGGAGACGGCCATCGCGGCGCAGCCGCCCCGCTCCGTGCCGCGCTACGAGGACCCGGTGTTCCGCTACGCCTTCGCCCGCACCGTCACCCACTACTGGGGCAACGGCCACTTCCTCGACGGTGGCGGCGACGGCGTCGTCCTGCGCGACGCGCCCCGGCTCAAGGGCATCCCGGGCACCCTCGTCCAGGGCAGCCTCGACCCGGGCAACCTTCTCGGCATCGTCTGGCGTCTCCACCACGCCTGGCCCGGCAGCGAGTTGGTCCTCATCGACGATGTGGGACACAACGCGGGCGCGCCGGACGTGGCGGCGGCCTTGGTGGAGGCGACGGACAAATACGCCAAGGGCTGAAGGCCGCGAGGTCGCCAGGGCCGTCCCGAGAGAAGCTGGCCTCGTCCGAAGGCGCACCCAGGCCGAGACCGTGAGCCGAGGGTGACGTGCAGGTCGCGGCCGGAGCGGCCGGTGCCCGTGCCGACCGGCGGCCGGTGCCCGTGCCGACCGGCGGGCCGGTGCCCGTGCCGACCGGCGGGCCGGTGCCCGACGAGGCCGCCCGGCAGACAGCCGGACGCCAGGAGACGCTGGTGGCACACCACCGGCTCGGCCTCCGGCCCACGATCGCCGCACCGCTCGACAGCCCACGGCCGCTGACCATGCCCCACGTCCCAACTGCCCCGGCGACTGGCTGAGTCGACGGGTGGCGGTGCGGGCGAAGCGGTGCCCACGGTGCGCCGGGGTCTACGGTACGCCCTCCGCGGTTCCTTCGCCCTCCGCGGTTCCTTCGCCCTCCGCGCCGATGTCGCCGTCCTCGCCGAACAGGTGTCGCACGGTCGACCGGTAGTTGGTCCGGACGTGGGTGAGGGCGTGCGCGCGGGCGCGGTCCGGGTCACCGGAGGCGATGGCATCGTACAACTCGCGGTGTTCGGTGAGGAGTTGGTGCCATTCGGTGTTCTGGCGGGTCAGCCAGCGCAGTCGGCCGTCGACTGGTTCCATGACGGAGATGAGCAGGCTGTTGCCGGCCATGGCGAGGACGCGGTCGTGGAATCGGGTGTTGATGTCGGTGATCGTCTCGGCGTCTCCGGCGCGGGTCGCGACCGCCGCCCGGTCGAGCAGCGCCGACAGCTCCACAAGGGACTCCGGGGTGGCGCGGGAGGCGGCGAGCCCGGCGGCGTACACCTCCAGCGCCTCACGCAGTTCGAAGAGTTCCGCCACGTCCGCCGGGGTGAGACGGCGGACGACCGTGCGGCGCGGGGTCTCGAAGAGGACGAAGCCTTCGGCGACCAGCGCGCGGATCGCCTCGCGGACCGGGACGCGGGAGACCCCGAAGCGGTCGGCCAGCTCGCGCTCCACCAGCCGGTCGCCCGGGCGGAGACGCCCCGCGATGATGTCCTGCCGCAGGGTGCCCAGCACGCGCTCGCGCACCGCGCCGAGGGGTTCGATCTTCGCTCCTTCCGGAGCCAGGGAGCTCATGGGGCCAATCTTCGCCGACGCGAGGGGTGTTTTACGTGGCGTTAACGACAGCGACATCGGTCAGAACGGTTGACGGGAGGACTATGACGGCAGTTTGGTATACCAAACAATCCGTGGTGCTCCCCGGCCCCCCACACCGGTGCCGCGCCCGTCCCCACCACCCACCCTCGTCTCCTCTCGCTCCTGGAGGCCCCGTGTCCCTCGCCGACAGTGCCGAAGCCACCGGCACCACAGCGTTCGTCCCCGACCCCCGCCTCACCAACGAGGACCTCGCCCCCGCCGAGAAGCGGAACTGGAAGGTCTTCGACCTCTTCGCCCTGTGGATGTCCGACGTCCACAACCTCGGCAACTACACGTTCGCCGCGGGCCTACTGGTTCTCGGCATGAACGTCTGGCAGGTGTTCACGTCGCTGCTCGTCGGCTTCGTGATCATCTACATCGGGATGAACTGGATGGGCAAGATCGGGCAGCGCCACGGCGTGCCCTTCCCCGTGGTCAGCCGCATCAGCTTCGGCGTCTGGGGCGCCAACATCCCGGCCATCATCCGGGCCGTGATCGCCATCATGTGGTACGGCATCCAGACCTATCTCGCGTCCGTCGCGGTCAACATCATGCTGCTGGCCGCATGGCCGGGCCTGGAGTCCTGGACCCACAACTCCTTCCTCGGCCTGCACCAGCTCGGCTGGCTCACCTTCGTCGCCCTCTGGCTCATCCAGGCGCTGATCATCAGCCAGGGCATGGAGTCGGTCCGTAAGTTCCAGGACTTCTGCGGCCCGGCGATCTGGCTGGTCATGATCGCGCTGGCCGTGTGGATCCTCGCCAAGGCCGGCTGGACCATCTCCCTCACCTCGACCCCGAACCCGGTCTCGATCGGCGAGCAGTGGCGGCAGTGGTTCGGCGCGATCGGACTGGTCCTCGCCACCTACGGCACGCTGATGCTCAACTTCTGCGACTTCTCACGCTTCGCGCCGGACTACCGGACGGTCAAGCGAGGCAACTTCTGGGGACTGCCGATCAACTCGACCGCCTTCGTGGTGGTGTCCGTCATCGTCACGGCGGGCTCGATCGAGGTCTTCGGCAAGGCGATCACCGATCCGGCCCACCTCGTCGCCGAGATCGGCAACACCTGGATCCTCGTCCTGGGCGCCCTGACCTTCGCCATCGCCACCATGGGCGTCAACATCGTCGCCAACTTCGTCTCACCGGCGTACGACCTCGCCAACGTCTGGCCGCAGAAGATCACCTTCAAGGTCGGCGGCATGATCAGCACGGTCGCCGCGCTGGTCGTGACCCCGTGGAACCTCTTCTCCAACCCCACTGTCGTGCAGTACTTCCTCGGCGGCCTGGGCGCCTTCCTCGGCCCGTTGTTCGGCGTGATCATGCTTGACTACTTCTGGGTCAAGCGCGGCCGCATCGACGTCGACGAACTCTTCAACGCCGAGCCCGGCTCCCGCTACTACTACCGCAAGGGCGTCAACCCCAAGGCGCTGTGGGCATTCCTGCCGGCCGCGGCGGTCTCGGCGGTCCTCGCTCTGGTGACGACCTTCAGCGAGGTCGCCCCGTACTCCTGGTTCATCGGTACGGCGCTGGCCGCCGGGCTGTACGCCGTGCTGTGCCGGGACGAGCGGGCCGCGGCGGAGCCTGCGGGGGCCGAGCCGGTCGGCGTGAGCGGTGGTACCGCCGGGTCTCCGGCCGTGGAGGGCTGAGCGTGCGTATCGTCGTCACCAACTGCAACACGACGCAGGGGATGACCGAGGAGATCGTGCGAGGTGCCCGGGCCGCTGCAGGCCCGGGCACCACCGTGACCGGACTGACCCCCGTCTGGGGGCCCGAGTCCGCGGAGGGCTGGCTCGACAGCTACCTCTCCGCCGCGGCTGTCCTCGACACCCTGCGGACCTACGAGGAGCCGTACGACGCCGTCGTCATGGCCGGGTTCGGGGAGCACGGGCGCGAGGGCGCGCGCGAACTGGTGGATGTCCCCGTCGTCGACATCACCGAGGCCGCCGCCCACCTCGCCTGTCTGCTCGGGCGGCGCTACGGCGTCGTCACCACGCTCGAACGCTCCTGCGGGCAGATCGAGGACAGCCTGGACGCCGCCGGCGTGGGCCGCAACTGCGCGGCGATCGTCGGCACCGGGCTCGGCGTCCTCGACCTCGCCGACTCCGACCGCACCACCCAGGCCTTCCTCGCGGCCGGGCAGCGGGCCCGGGACGCCGGGGCCGAGGTGCTGGTCCTGGGGTGCGCCGGGATGACCGGGCTGCAGCGGACGGTGGGGGAAAAGCTGGGGGTGCCGGTCGTCGACGGGGTGGGGGCGGCCGTGAAACTCGCCGAGTCGCTGGTGGCGCTGGGGCTGACCACCAGCCGGGTGGGGGGGTATGCGAAGCCGTTGCCGAAGAGGAGGAGTTGGGGGCCGGGGGATCGGATAAGTCGGGGATCGGATAAGTCGGGGGCCGGGTGATCGGGGAGCGGGGGACGGGGGCGCGGTAGGGGTGCTCCTTGTCTTCGTCGGCGGCTGCGGGCTTGTGGGTGGCTGGGCGCGCGGTTCCCCGCGCCCCTTGAGGGCCGGGGGTTTGTCCGTGATCCAATACCTCCTTCGGTACTCGTCGTCGTTCCGGTGCGCCCGCCTGTGCGATCCCGGCCGGATCCGTAGCTCCCGTTCGCACGTGGCCGTGAGCGAGTCGGGGTCGATGCGCTCCCCGAGGGCGCCCTCGAAGAGCGAAGCGAGGTCCGAGCGCGCGAACCGGCGGTCCTCGGCGGGGTCGGCGGCCGGCCGCAGAACGGCACAGGACGACAGGCGTTCGTGACGTGCCGGGCTTGATCGTTTCGCGTTCGCATACGCCGGAGGGTAAGGACGCGACCGCCCCGACCGCCCTGCTTCGGCGCCTATTCGACCGCCCGCTTCACTGAAGAGGTGGACCAACCCCTTGATCACGCGCTTGCCTTTCGCACTCTTGTGCAAGGGGTGGGTACGCCTCCGCGATGGCCGCGCAGATCCGCGCCCGCAACAGCGTCGCGGCCTCCGCCCGTCCGGAACTCCGCCCGTGGCCGGGCCATGCGTCCAGGAACCGGTCGTAGTGGCCGAGGCGGTGGCGTAGGTAGTCGACCTTCCATGGGTCGAGAGAGGAGCGGTCGATGGGGCCGAGCGAGGAAGGGTGGGCGGTGTCCCGCGAGGTGTGATCGGCGGTTTCCCGCGAGGGGGGATCGGTGGTGCCGCCTGGGGAGAGGTCGGTGGTGCCGTGTGAGGGGTGACCGGGGGTGCCGTGCGTGGTCGTGTCGCCGAGGCCCGGGCTCCCCGCCCGGCCCCACTCCGCTTCCTTCCTCGCCCGGTGTTCCACCGTCCGTAGCGCCAACTTGCCCGGATCCAGGCGGGGTACGTCGATCGGTTCGTTCCTGATCCGCTCCAGGATCTGCTTCTTCCGTCGCCGCATCGCGGCCCGTACCGCCTCCGACCTGAGTCCCGAGGACTCCGCCGCCTCCCGGAACTCCTCAGTCCGCTCGGCTGCCTCGACCCGCTCCAGCCGATACAGCCGGACCCTCGGCGCATCCCTGAACCGAGGGTTCACACCGAGCCGGTCCGCTTCCCCGAGCAGCCGGTGCACCATTCCGCCGGTCCACCCTCGGACCCGCAGCCCGGCCAATGACACATACCGCTGGCCGTCCTCCTCGTAGCCACCCATGGCGCGACCTCCCCCATAGCCCCGGCACACCTGGCTCCAGGCGCGCCACAGCGCACCCGGAACGCGTCCCGATCGTCACTCTCTGTGACGACGACTTCATTGAAGCGCACGCCACTGACAATCGACCGAAGCGAAGGGTGACGAGGCCGCCGAGGACCGGACCGGTGGCCGCGGATGCGGCGGCCGGGTCAGTCGTCCGCGGTCACGACGGTGGGTTGGCCTGCGAGGATGCCGCCGTCCAGCACGAACTCGGCGCCCGTCGAGAACGTGGCGTCGGTGACGATGAAGAGCACCATGCGGGCGACCTCCTCGGGTTCACCGAACCGGGGAATGGGCTGGCCCGAGGTGTAGGAGTCGCCGAAGCCGGCCGTCATCGGGGTGCGGATGGCGCCGGGGTGGACGGAGCAGACGCGGACCCCGTCGGGGGCCAGTTCCAGTGCGGCCGTCTTCGTCAGCCCGCGCAGCCCCCACTTGCTCGCCGCGTACGATCCGATGCCCGCGTAGGAGGTCAGTCCGGCGAGGGAGGAGACGTTCACGATCACCCCGCCGCCGGCCCGGCGCAGCGAGGGCGCCACCGCGCGCATGCCCAGCCACGGGCCCTGGAGGTTGACGTCGAGGACTCGGCGGAACGATGCGAGGGACTGTTCCTCCATCGAGCCCCACTCGGCGAGCCCCGCGTTGTTCACCAGCACCGAGACCGGGCCCAGGTCCCGCTCCACCTCGGCCACCGCCCGCTGCCAGCCGTCCTCGCTGCTGACGTCCAGGTTCAGGTAGCGCGCGCGGCCGCCGAGTTCCGCCGCAAGCTTCGCTCCTTCGGCGTCACGGACGTCGGCGATCACCACGTCGGCCCCCTCGGCCGCGAGGAGCCGTGTCACCGCGGCCCCGATCCCTCCGACCCCACCGGTGACGATCACCACCCGCTCGCTCAGACGTCCCATCACGACCTCCCGCTCCTGAGTACGGCCGTCATCGGCACCCCACCACCAGCATCGGCCGCGACGCAGTCGACCGCAGTTCGGACCGCCCCTGCGGGCGCCCCCGTCCGTCCCGTCCGCCCCTGCCGGGAGCACGTGCCGGATTCGATCACCCTTCCCGCGCCGGGCCGGGTCAGCCGCGGCTCGCCGGAGTGCAGGGGGATCGCCGGGTGAGAGGCATGGACAGCCGGCCGGCGGTCGACGTCCAGGAGCCGGGCGACATCCAGGAGCCACGGCTCGGCGTCGGGTCCTTCTCGCTGGTCACCCCGGTCCGTGCGACTCCACGGCGGTAATTCCGTTCATAAAGAACATGGCCTCTGCAGGGATCGTCACATCGCGGTAATACGAGCGTTCCATATTCTCCAGGTTCGGGACCTACGGTGGAGAGCACAAGTAACGGATGCCATCAGCTGGCGCATCAACTGCCTGCCGTCACTGATATCACCAACGCCCCGGCCGCCGTCGCCCGAAGGCACACACCCGCTCCAGGGCCTGTCTTTCGGATCAGCCCTGGGACGCGGGCCTGGTACGCGCATCCGCGGTGTTGTCGTCGGTTGCCGACTCCCCCACTCTCGGCTTCGCTCGAGCGGGAGGGACCCCCATCGCGTCGACGCCCTCCTCCGCCATGGAGATGCACGCACCAGGCCCCGCTCACCCATGGCCATCAGGCGCTGTTGCCTGAAGTCGGCCTGATCCGAAAGACAGGCCCTACCTGACGACAGGAGCCCCGTGTCCCGCCCCGCTGCCCTAGTCCTGCCGCCCTGGCTCGCCCATGCTCTGCGTGCGCAAAGGGGACCGGTGCCCTGGAACGCGGTGGTGCGAGGGGCGTTGGCCGGTGGACCGCTGCTGCTCGTGGCCGTGCTGGTGGGGCGGCCCTCCATCGGAGTCCTCGCCGCACTCGGCGCCATGCTCGCCGGGATCAACGACCGGCCCGGGAGCCGGCGCGTGGCCGTGCAGCGGCTCGGGGTGCCCGCGCTCGCCGGGGCCGTGGGGCTGCTCGCCGGGACGTACGCCGGACAGTACGCCGGGGCCGTCGTCCTCACCCTGCTGCTCACCGCGCTCGGCTTGCTCGCCGGCGGTATGAGCGCGGTCGGGCCCGTGGCGTCCGGGGCGGGTACGCAGTTGCTGGTCGCGGCCGCCATCGGGGCCGGGATGCCGTTGCCGGAACCGGGGTGGGAGCGGGCGCTCGCCTATCTCGCCGGTGCCGGATGGCTGCTCGCGCTGCGCCTCGCCCTGCCCACGCCCGCGGTCCTCACCGCCGGTGACTACCGGTTCGACGGGGAACGGGATGCCGTCGCCGCCGTGTACGACGCGGTCGCCGGGTTGCTGGACGCCGTCGGCACCCCGGACGCGATCGCCCGGCGGGCCGCGCTGACCGCCGCCCTCGATCATGCCCAGGACGCGCTCGCCGGACCACGGCTGCGGCGGTACGCCAGTTCGTCGTCCGAGCGGCGGCTGCACGCCCAGTACGCCGCCGCGCTGCCTCTGGCCGAGGCGGCGACCGCGCTGGCCTGGGCCGGGGACGCTGTCGTCGGCCGTGCCTCCGAAGGGCCCCGAAGGCTCGCCGCCGCCGTGCGCGGCAACACCGCCACCGGGCCGCTGCCCGCGCCCTCCCGCTCAGCGCCCGCGCTGCGCGCCCTCGACGACGCGCTCCTGCGTGCCGCCGAGGCCTTCGACCGGGGCGGCGACGCGCACGACCTGCACACCCGCCGCCGTACCCTCGGGTCGCTCGTACGGCTCGGCCTCGGGTCCGGCGGACGCGAGTACGGGCTGCGGGTCGCCCTGTCCTTCGGGGCCAGCGCGGCCGTGGCACAGGTGCTGCACCACGAGCACTGGTACTGGCTGCCCGCGACCGCCGTCTTCCTGGTCAAGCCCGATCTGGGGCCGCTCGTGTCCCGGGTGCTCTGCCGGGCCGCGGGGACCATGCTCGGCGCCGTGCTCTTCGCCGGGTTCGCCGCCGTACTGCCCCGGCCGGAAGGGCTCATCGCGCTGGTCGCGGTCAGCGGGGCCCTGATACCCGTCGCCACGCGGCACTTCGCCGCCCAGACCGCCGTCGTCACCGTCCTCGTCCTCGCCCTCGTCATGGTCGGCGGCGACCCCCAGGCGTCCTGGAGCCGCATTGCCGAGACGCTCCTGGCCTGCGCCATCGTCCTGATCGTCGGCCACCTGCCGATGCCGAAGGACCAGCGCGGCGGGGGCGTACGCGCCCGGCTCACCGAAGCGGGGACGGCCGCGCACGCCTACCTCGCACACGTCCTGAACGAGTCGCGCGCGCCGGGCGCCGGCTCCGGAGCGAACGGGACGTCCCCGTCGAGCGGCGCGTCCACCCCCAACGGCGTCACCGTGTCCGTCGGGGCCGCCCTGCCGGGCGAGGCCGACGACCGTGCCGCCCGCTGGACGCTGCGCCGCGAGGCCTACCGCGCCCTCGCCCGGGCCCGCGCCGCGATCGCCCTCTCCGAAGCCGAACTGCCCGCCCTGGCCCGGCACACCGAGGGCACCGACGAGGTCGCCGCCATCCTCGAACGGCTGGTCGACACCACCACCGCCTGTGCCGTGCACCTCGACGACACCGGACGACTCAGCCGCCGCCACACCGAGCGGCTCACCGCACTCCTCGACGAACTCGCGCGCCACCAGAGGCACGCCGGCGTGAGCCTCCCCGACGCACCGGACGTGGCCGACGTACTGCCGAGGCAGGGCCTGAGCGCGTGAGCCCGCACGCCGGCCCCGCGGTGCCCGCCGGACGAGGCCGGATCCCACCCCCTCCGCTCACCGGATGCCCCATTCACACCTCTCCCGAGCCCGCCACGGTCGTACCGTGACGACATGACGCCGCCCCCGTCCTCGTCACCCTCCTCCTCGACTTCGTCTGCCTCGCCGTCTCCCGCCGATCTCGTCATCACCGGCTGCACCGCCCTCGTCCACGACGAACACGAGGGGATCGCCTTCGTCGAGGACGCCGCGATCGTCGTACGGGAGGGGGTGATCGCAAGCATCGGGCCGGCGGAGGAGACGGCCCCCGTGGCCACGGCGGAACGGATCGACGCGCGCGGCCAGGTCGCGATGCCGGGGCTGATCAACTGCCACACGCACGCGCCGATGGTGGCGCTGCGCGGCATCGCGGAGGACCTGCCGGCGGAGGAGTGGTTCAACGACGTCATCTGGCCCGTCGAGTGCAACCTGACGGCGCTGGACGTGGAGTTGGGGGCCCGGCTGGCCTGCGCGGAGATGATCCGGGGCGGGGTGACCTGCTTCGCCGACCACTACTTCTCGATGGACACGGTCGCCGCCGTGGTCGAGGAGACCGGGATGCGGGCGCATCTGGGGGAGGCCTTCTTCTCCTCGCAGGGGCCCGAAGGCCGTGAGAAGTCCCTGGAGTTCGCGCTACGGCACCGGGGTGCGGCCGACGGTCGTATCACCACCGCGCTCGCCCCGCACGCCCCCTACACCGTCGAGTACGCCGACCTCGCCGCGACCGCCGAACTCGCCGGCGCGCACGGCCTCCCGGTGCATCTGCACGCCTCCGAGAGCCGCGACCAGACCGACAACAGCCTCACCCGGCACGGCGTCACGCCCATTGAGGTCCTGGAGCGCACCGGGCTGCTCGGCGTCGACGCGGGCGTGCTCATCGCCCACGGCACCGGCATCATCGCCCGCGACCTCCCCATCCTGGAGCGGGCGACCGGGCCGGTGGCCGTCGCGACCGCGCCCCGGGGCTATCTGAAGTTCGCCTGGCCCACGACCCCGGTGCGCGCCCTGCGCCGTGTCGGCGTCCCCGTCGGGCTCGCCACTGACGGGGCCGCCTCCAACAACTCCCTCGACGTGTGGGAGGCCATGGCCCTCACCGCGCTCGTGCAGAAGTCCACCGAGGGCGACCCGCGCTGGCTGACCTCCCGCCAGGCCCTGCACCACGCCACACTGCAGAGCGCCCGGGCCGTCGGGCTGGGGGAGTGGATCGGCAGCCTCGCCCCCGGCCGGCGTGCCGACATCGTCCTCGTCGATCTCAGCGGCCCGCACACCCAGCCGGTGCACGATCTCGCCGCCACCCTCGTGCACAGCGCCCGCTCCGCCGACGTACGCACCACGATCGTCGACGGCCGCGTCCTCATGCGCGACCGCGAGCTGCTCACCGTCGACGTGCCGGCGACCGTACGGGAGCTGACGGACCGCCTGGCTCCACTCACCGACCGCAGCCACGGCGGCCGCATCCAGGACTACGACAAGCCACCCCAGTGAGCGGCGACGGCGCGACAGAGGTGCTCGGCAGAGAAGTCCCGCCCCACCGATGAGTTCCGCTTCCCCTCCGGCCCACCCAGTGGAACGCACCGCACCGCACGGCACCGCACCGCGCCGCACCGGAGGAGCGACACATGTCGCTTCCGCGGATCGTCCCGCGTGAGGAGAGGAATGGCGCGCTGCGCGGGAGGATCCGCTGTCAAGGAGAAGGCCCGCACACGCGCGCGGGACGCGCCGAACGCCGAGCGCGGCGGCTGCCGATGGTCGAGGTGGACGAGGAGTACGTCTTCGAGGGCGGGGACGACAAGGGCGACGCTGCCCGGATCTCTTCCAGGAGCGCCGTCCACTGATCGTGTACCACGTCGTGTTCGCCCCGGAGTGGGACGCGGGCTCCCGCGACTGCGCGGCCTTCCTCGACCAGATCGGGCACCTCGCGCATCTGCGGGAGCGGGGGACCGAGTTCGCCGTCGTGTCGCGGGCGCCGTACACACGAATCCTCCCCTTCAAGGCGCGCAAGGAAGCATGAGCGTGTCATCCACACGTACTCGGCGTACGGGCGCGGCCTGGAGGAGTTCGGCTCCACGGCCGGACTGCTGGACCTCACGGCGCTGGGGACGGTGGACGGCGAGCGGACGCGCTACCACGATGAGTACGAGGAGTGACAAATAGTGCAAGTGTTGGCACGTAGAGTCACCGGAATGTGTGGTTTCTGAGAGGTACCTCACGATCGGCTGTTGACCTCGTGTCAACTACGTCTCAGTACCGTCACTTCGCGAGCCGTTCACCCCATGGTTGGCGTTTAAATCTACGAGCTGACTAGCTGCGGGCTACGGGCTCACGGGTACAGCGCGACATGGAGGTGCAGGGTGAACGGGCGAACGGTGCTGGGACGCTTTCCCGCCGGTGGGCCGCGCGGCTCGTGGCCGGCGGAGGAGTTGGCGCACGCGGCCCGCCTCGAAGGGCAGCAGGCCGAGGTCGTGATGGACATCGCGACGGACATGTTCCTGGTCATCGTGCGCGGCGCCGACACCGCCGCGACCGCGTCGGCCTGACCTCACCCCGCCTTCGGGGCGGGAACCTTCGCCGCGGAAGCCTGCCCTGCCGGTACCTTCGCCGTAGAAGCCTGCCCTGTCGGTACCTTCGCCGCGAACTGCTCCGCCTGGAGCGAGTACAGCTCCGCGTAGACCCCGCCGGTGGCCAGCAGCTCGTCCGGGGTGCCGGACTCCACGAGGCGGCCCTGGTCGAGGACGTGCACCAGATCGGCGTGACGGACCGACGCCAGCCGGTGGGTGATCAGGACGACCGTCTGACCGGTGCCCGCCAGGGCGCGGATCTTCTCGAAGACCTCCAGTTCGGCCCGGGCGTCCAGGGCCGCGGTCGGCTCGTCCACGATCAGGATGCGCCCGCGCCGGTACGCAGCCCGCGCGATGCCGAGGCGCTGCCACTGCCCGCCCGACAGTTCGTGCCCGCCGCTGAACCCCCTGCCCAGAAGCGTGTCGAGGCCGCGCGGGAGATCCTCCACCACGTCCTGCGCCCCGGCCTCCGCGACGGACGCCGCGAGCCGCTCCTCGGTCAGCGGTGCCGAGGGGCGGCCGATCGCCATGTTGACGCGGGCCGTGAAGGGCCATCGCTTGAAGTCCTGCGCGACCATCGCGATGCGCTCGGCGAGCTGCCGCCGGTCGGCGCCCGCCGCGTCCACGCCGTCCCACATGATCTTGCCCTGGTCGGGGGTGTACAGCCCGGCCAGTAGCTTGACCAGGGTCGTCTTGCCCGAGCCGTTCTCGCCGACGAGCGCCACGATCTTGCCCAGTGGCACGGTCAGGGTGACGTCGCTGAGCGCGGGCCGGGTGGCCTTGCCCGGATAGGTGAAGGTCACGTTCTCCACCCGGATCTCCCGCGGGTCCTCGGGCAGCGGATCACCGCCCTCCGGGATCGCGCGCTTGGCGGCCTCCACGTACAGGCGCTGCATGTCGCCCACGAAGAGGGCCTCTTCGTGGAGGGAGTTCACCTCCAGGACGAGTGTGTCGAGGCTGGTGGAGCCGGTGCGGATGGCGATGACCGCCGTACCGGCCACGGAAAGCGCCATGGCGCCGGTGAGCAGCAGACCGCCCAGCGTCGCGTACGTCGCCACGGTGGCCAGCCCGGTCCAGACGGCCGCGTACAGGCCCGTACGGGCCGCCAGCCGGGCCAGGCGTGCCTGCTCGGCCTCCGCCGTCTCCGACATGGAGCGGAAGTGGCGCAGCAGGAACGGGCCGACGCCGTGGACCCGGATCTCCGGGGCAGCCTCCGGCTCGATCAGCAGGGAGCCGATCAGATATCCCGCGCGCGCGTGCTGCACCCAGGCGTGGAAGGACGTGTAGCGGCGGCGGGCGATCGTCAGGGCGCTCCAGGAGCTCGGCAGGGTCATCGTGACGAGGAGCGGGAGGAGGGCGGGGTGCAGCACGGTCAGCACACCGGCCGCCGCGATCAGCGAGATCATCGCGTTCACCACGCGCGCCGAGTAGCTGATCATCCGGCGTGCCGACTGGGCGCCGTACTTCGCGGTGTCCAGCAGCTTGTGGAAGCCGTCGTCCTCGATCGCGGACAGTTCCACGGCCGCCGCCCGCTCCAGATACAGCTCGGTCGCGACCCGCTCCACCTTGGGCTCCAGCCGGCCCGTGGCGTATGTCGACGCGGCTCGCAGCAGGGTGGACACCAGCATCACGGCGGCGATGGTGACGAGCGCGGGGGCGGCTCCCCGTAGTCGCTCCTCGACCGTGCCGTCCGCGATCAGCCGGGCCAGGATCGCGTTCACTGCGAGCAGGTTCACCGCCTGGGCGAGGCCGCGGCCCGTCTCGGCGGCCAGTACGGTCCGGGCGGCCCGCCGGTCCGCCTGCCAGGCCAGCCGGAAACTCGACGCGAGCAGCGACGGCAGCCGTCGCACCATCGCGCGGAAGTTCAGCTCCAGAAACGCGTTGGCATGCTGCGACCAGCCCATGTCGTACCGCAGCGGCCCCCCGAACAGCAGCAGCTCCGACTCCGACGTCTCCGGCTTGCCCCCATCACGCGCCTTCCCCACCCACGGCCTCCCCCGAGTCGTCGCCGACAGGCCACTATCCCGGCGCGTACCTCTTCCGACCAGGGCGCACGACAACGATGCCACCACCCGCCCGGGGCACGCGGGGCGCGAAGAGGCAGGAGGAAGTACGCCGCGACGCCCCTGATGGCGGGCCGAAGGCCCCGCCATCAGGGGCGCGGGGAACATGTCAGACCAGCCTCACGGTCTGCAGCAGCCGCGAAACGACCCACCGCCCACAAACTCTTTGGCGGGGACCCAGGAACGCATCCCCTGGCAAGAACGCGCCCCAACCGGCGGAGCCTTACGCAGTCATCGTCCGACACCAAGACGGCGTAGTCCCTGTCACCCTGCACAACGCCAGATACAGCGGTATCGGCGGCGTATAGGGAATGGCCCCCTCCGGCCGCAGGATCAGGCCGGGCACGGCCGAACCGTCGGCGACCAACGCTCCGGTGGTGTAGCGCGCCGGCGCCGGCCACTCCAGCGCGTAGTCGGAGTCGGCCGGCACGATCCACCACCAGTGCGCCCGGTCGGCGTAGACGCAGCCCACACGGGGCAGCCGGGGCAGGACCATCGGCCCGAAGCGGGCGGGGACGGCAACCGCGTCGCACCCCATGGGCGCGGTCATGCCCTCGGGCAGGGGAATGGGGCGGGGCGTCGCTGCGGGCCGCTGGGCGCGGCGCAGACGGGTCAGGGTGTCGAGGCTCACCACGCGGGCCACTCTGCCCCCACCGGGGGGCAGAGTGGGACCGAACGACGCGCTCACACCCATTCGGCCCCCGCCCGCCGTCCGACTTCCGGCCGGACTTCGACTTCCGTACGACATTCGGCACCCACGAGGCCCCCGGCCGCCGCACGGCCATCAGCACCCATGAGGGCCTCGGCACTCCTGCGACCGTCGGCACTTGCGAGGCGGAACGCCTCCGCCTCGCCGTCCCGGTCCTCGGTCGGCGGCTTCTTCGCACCCCAGCCCAGATCGGACCGAGCCGCCGTGTCCGTGCTCGCGGTCAGGCTCGTGACCGTGCTCGCGCCCAGGTCGGGGGAGGCTGCGCCGGTGAGGAGCCCTCGCGGCACGTCCGCCCACACCAGCAGCCCCAGGCCGACCGGCTGCGCCCCCCAGGAGCGGCAGAGGGACTCTATGAGGAGCAGCCCTCTCCCGTGTTCCTCCTCGGGCCGCTGGGGCGAGGGATGCGGCTCACCTGGAGCGCAGCCCTCGTCCCGTACCGCTATGCGCACCAGCTCGTCGCCGTCGTGCAGCTCGCAGACGATCTGGGTGCTCGCGGTGTGCACGATCGCGTTGGTCACCAGCTCGGACACGACCAGGGCGGCCGTATCGCAGGTGTCCTCGCAGAGGGCCCAGCCGGTGAGCTGGGTACGGGTCACACGCCGGGCCTGGGCCACGGCACCCGGGTGCGCGGCCAGCTCGAATCGAAACCGGCGCTCGGCGATTGTCTCGGGGCGCGCCCCGGCGGCCGGACCGGGACCGACACGGTCTCCGGCGGCGTCTGTTCCTAACGGCGCAGGGGGCGGAATCACGCTTGCCACTATCGCCCCGCCGTGAACACTTGGCAAGTGTCACTCTGAAAATTACAGAGTGCCGTATGACTCTCTGAACGGTCATGGCACACTGCACGCAACAGCACGTGTAGCGGCGCCAGTTGGAAATCCCTCGCACAATGTTCGTATGCACGCACAGTGTTCGATTGTGTACATGGACATGCACGGCGCGCGAGGCCTCCGAACGGCGCCGCCGGGCTGTCGGGACCGGACAGGCCGGGCACCGACGCAGGTCAGCGCAGAGTCGCAGAGTCGCAGAGTCAGATCAGAGGGGAGAGAGGCGAGATGAGCGAGCCGCGGTCCGCGCCGACGGTCGGCCAGGTCGTGCTCGGCCGGCGCCTGCTGGACCTGCGCGAGCGCGCGGGCATCAGGCGCGAGGACGCCGCGCGCATCCTGCACGTCGCCGCCGCCACGGTCCGTCGTATGGAGACCGCCGAGGTCGCCCTCAAAATTCCCTACCTCCAACTGCTGCTGAAGGCGTACGGGGTTGGCGACGAGGAGGCCGAGACCTTTGTTCGGCTCGCCGAGGAGGCCAACAGACCCGGCTGGTGGCAGCGCTACCACGACATCCTGCCGGGCTGGTTCTCCATGTACGTCAGCCTGGAGGGCGCGGCGGGCCTGATCCGCGGCTACGACCCCCACTTCGTCCCCGGGCTGCTGCAGATTGAGGACTACGCGCGCAGCGTCATGACCTCGGGCGCCATCGGCCAGACCAAGCCCGATGACATCGAGCGCCATGTCGCCCTGCGCATGCAACGACAGGAACTGCTCACCCGTAAGGACGCGCCCCGGCTGTGGTTCGTGATGGACGAGACCGCCCTGCGCCGCTCCGTCGGCGGACCGGCGGTCATGCGCGCCCAGATCGATCGACTGCTGGAGGCCATGGAGCTGTCCCATGTGACGCTGCAGGTCGCCCCCTTCGACACGGGACCACACCCCGGCACGTACGGGCCGTTCGTCCTGTTCCGTTTCGCAATGCCCGAACTTCCGGACATGGTCTACAGCGAGTACCTGACCGGCGCCGTCTATCTGGACGACCGCTCCGAGGTGGCGACCCACCTCGAGGTCATGGACCGCATGGCGGCGCAGGCCGCCACGGCACAACGCACGAAGGAGATCCTCCGGGATCTCCGCAAGGAGCTCTGAAGACACCGAATGGAATTCATCAAGTCGCAGTCGCGCACGCGCACGCAGTCGCACATACGCGTCTACAACGGCATGCCCGCCCGGGAGCTGGGCAGCGAGGGCTGGCACAAGCCCTGGAGCGGAGGCAACGGCGGCAACTGCCTGGAGGCCATGAAGCTCGCCGACGGCCGGATCGCCGTACGGCAGTCCACCGACCCCGACGGACCGGCGCTGATCTACACGCCCGACGAGATGAACGCGTTCATCCAGGGCGCCAAGGCGGGGGTGGCCGACTTCCTGCTGTCCTGAGGCTTGTTGCGCACTCCCTGTTGTTCAGTCAATTCCCTATGTTGGCCCTGAGTTGATCACCTACTGCCGCAGATTCTTATGGAGTTCGTCATGAGCGGGCGTCCCCCCGTCGAGATCGACACGAGCCGACCCCATCCCGCGCGGATGTACGACTGGTACCTCGGCGGCAAGGACAACTACCCCGTCGACGAGGCGATGGGCAGGCAGATGCTGGCCCTCGACCCCCGGGTGCCGGTGATGGCGCGGGTCAACCGTGCCTTCATGCACCGTTCCACGCGCTGGCTGGCGGAGAACGGCGTACGGCAGTTCCTCGACATCGGCACGGGTATCCCGACTGAGCCGAATCTGCACCAGATCGCCCAGCGGGTCGCTTCCGAGGCGAGCGTCGTCTACTGCGACAACGACCCCATCGTGCTGGCCCACGCGGCGGCCCTGCTGCGCGGTACGCCCGAGGGGCGCACCGAGTATCTGCAGGCCGACGTGCGCGACCCGCACGCCGTCATCGAGGGCGCCAAGAAGGTGCTGGACTTCGGTCGGCCCGTGGCGCTCTCGCTGATCGCGCTGCTGCACTTCGTCTCCGACGAGGACGGCGCGCACGCCCTGGTCCAGCGGCTGATGTCCGAACTGCCCTCCGGCAGCTGCCTGGTCGTCACCCACGCCACCGCCGACTTCAGCCCGGAGGAGTCGAAGGCGGCGACGGAGAAGCTCAAGGCCGCGGGCGTCACGCTGGCCCTGCGCTCCCGCGAGGAGTTCACCCGCTTCTTCGACGGCCTCGAACTGGTCGACCCCGGCGTCGAGGTGCCCCACCACTGGCACCCCGAACTCGGCGAGCCGGTCCCCGGCCAGGACGACGGGGTCATTCCGGGATACGGGGCGGTGGCGCGTAAGCCGTAGGGCTTCACCGGACGGTCGCATGAAGCGCGGCGCAGGCCTCCTGGGTCTGCGCCGCGCATTCATGCGTCGTCGCGCATTCATGCGTCGTGTCGCGCATTCATGCGTCGTGTCGTCATTCACGCGCTGTGCCGCGCCTGCGAGCGTGGTCGTGCGCCTTCGAGCGCCGTGCGCGCCTCGTACGCCGTGGTGACGTCGGCGCCTACACGTGCGACCAGATGCGGCGCGGTGGGTCGACGAGGCGGCTCACCGCGACCACGGGAGCAGCGGCTGCGCGGTCGGGAGCGGTCAGCACGGCCAACTGTTCGGCGAGGCGCCATCAGTACGAGAACGAAGACATAGGTACGACTCGCCGGGTCCTCCAGCCAGTGAAACGGTCGCCCTGCTCGTGCGTGTGCGTGTGCGTGTGCGTCTGCCGGAGCCGGGCGAGCGCGCCCTGCGTGCCGGCCCGCCTGCCGGGCCTCGCTCAGCACACCCCGCACGAGCAGTCTGCGCGCCGCCTCCCGCACCAGCCTGACCTGCAACTCCTGCAAGGCATGTCGTGGGGGCTGCGGAACGTTCGGGAGCCGGGGGTGTCGAGGGGGTGGCGGACGCTACCCGAGCCGGGGGTGTCGCGGGGGAGGGGCCCTACGCCTGACGACGGAACGAAAAATAGGAGCAGATGACCGCGCAGGATTGTGGGTGTGCCTACGGCGGCAGCGGTGACGTACCTCCTGGCACCAATGATCCACCGCCGCCGATTCACTGCCGACCGGGAGCCGCCTCCCGGCCAACCAGACCGTCGGCCCCGACCCGCCTACCGTCGCAGGCCGCTCAACTGGGCGGAAGCGCCCCGCACAGCGCCTCCACCGCCGCCCCGTACGCGTGCTCCGGGGGCGTCGCGTACCCCACGACAAGCCCGTCCGGCGCGTCCCCCGTCGCCTCGGGGTGCCGGAACTCCGCCAGCCCGTCGAGCGCGACGCCCCGCCAGACCGCCGCCTTCACCGCGGACCGCTCGGTCCCGGGCGGCAGCCGCAGCACGGCGTGCAGCCCGGCGGCGATCCCGGTGACCTCGATGTGCGGCGCGTGCGTGGCAAGGGCGGCGACCAGCCGGTCCCGCCGCGCCCGGTACCGCTGCCGCATACGCCGCACATGACGGTCGTACGCCCCGGATATCACGAAGTCCGCGAGCGCCAGCTGCTCCGGCACGCTCGCCCACGCCTCCCGCTCGCCCTTCGCCTCCAGTACGGCGTCGACGAACCGCTCCGGCAGGACCATCCACCCCAGCCGTAGCGCCGGCGACAGGCTCTTGCTGACCGAGCCGATGTGCACGACCCGCTCGGGATCCAGACCCTGCACGGCCCCGACGGGCTTGCGGTCGTAGCGGAACTCCCCGTCGTAGTCGTCCTCCAGAATCAGCCCGCCACGCGCGCGTGCCCAGTCCACGACAGCGGCCCGCCGGACGGGATGCAGCGGCCCGCCGGTGGGGAACTGGTGCGCGGGCGTGAGCAGTACGGCCCGCTCCCGGCCCAGCCCGTCCACGCGGGCACCGTCCTCGTCGAGCGGCAGCGGAACCGTCCGTACGGAGGCCGCCGACAGCAGCTCCCGATGGAAGCCCAGACCGTACGACTCCACGGCCAGCGGTCCCCGCAGCACCCGGCCGTGGAACAGCAGTCGCAGCGCGTGCGCGAAACCGGAGCAGATCACGATCCGCGAGGGCTCGGTCCGCACGCCACGCGCGCGTGCCAGGTACTCGGTGAGGGCCTCCCGCAGCTCGACCCGGCCGGCCGGATCACCCGGCCCGAACGCCTCGTTGGGCGCCTGCGTCAACGCCCTGCGATACGACGCCGCCCAGGCCGCACGCGGGAACGCCGACGCGTCCGGCGTGCCCTGCCGCAGATCGTGCCGAGGCCCACGCGCGCGTGGAGGCGCCTTGCGGGGTACGCGCGCGGGGGCGCCCAGCGGTACCCCCATGGCGACCCGCGTGCCCGACCCCTGCCGGGCGGTCAGCCAGCCCTCCGCGACCAGCTCCGCGTACGCGTCGGCGACCGTGTTGCGCGCGATGCCCAGGTCCGCGGCGAGCGAGCGGTACGGGGGCAACCGCGTCCCGGGAGCCAGCCGACCACCGCGCACCGCATCCCGCAGCGCCCGGATCAACGCCGCCCGCCGCCCACCCCCACCGGACAGTTCGAGATGCAGATCGGCCCCGATCCGCTCCGCCGAATTGACCCATGAATTCACCATGAAAATGCACCCTACGGCAGGTCTTTCCACCCCATAGATTCATGGTCATGACGACGGACACGACAGCGAACACGACGATTGACGCAACGACCGACCCGGCGGCCGACGCAACGACCGACGCGGCGACGAACAGCAGTGCGTCCCCGACGGCCCCGGCAGCCGCACCCCCCCGCCTCGACTTCGCGAAGTCCGCCCGGAACGTCTTCCGCGCCCTCATCGGCTTCGACGCGGCGGCCCGCGAAGGCCTCGACCCGGCCCTGGTCGAACTGATCCAGATCCGCGCCTCCCACCTCAACCACTGCGCCTACTGCCTCCACATGCACACCAACGACGCCCGCAAGGCCGGCGAGAGCGAGGACCGGCTCCACATGATCCCGGTCTGGCGCGAGGCCCGGCACTTCTTCACCGCCCGCGAACAGGCCGCCCTCGCCCTCACCGAAGCGGTCACACTCGTCGCCGACGGTGGCGTCCCCGACGACATCTACGCCGAAGCCGCCACCCACTTCGACGACACCGAACTGGCCCACGTCCTCGCCCTGATCTTCACGATCAACACGTGGAACCGCATAGCCCTCTCCACAGCCAAGCAAGCAGGCACGGACAACCGCTAGAACCGACGAACCCAGCCAACGGCACCGCCGCCCGGACGACCGCCAGAACTTCTGGTCGACTCCGGTCACTTCATTCGCCGCAATGGTGATCATCCCGACGACGCGAACCCGGCGGTGCCGCACCGGCCGTAGCCCGATGCGGAACCCGGCGGTGCCGCACCGGCCGTAGCCCGATGCCAGCGTTCCTGCCCCGCGCGCAGCGGTTACGCCGTCATGGGCCGGTCGTACGGTCCGATCGGTGCCGGTAGGCGGTCCGCCCCGGTCAGTCGGTTGTCGACCGCGGCGGCCACCGCCCGCCCTTCCGCGATCGCCCAGACGATGAGGGACTGCCCACGGGCGGCGTCCCCGGCGGCGTACACGCCGGGCACGTTCGTCGTGAAGTCCGACCCCCGCGTGATGGGACCGCGCGGATCCAGGGCCAGCCCCAACTGCTCGATGAGCCCGTCGTGGCGGTCCGGCCCGGAGAACCCGAGGGCGAGCAGGACGAGGTCGGCGGGCAGCGTCCGCCCGGTACCGGGGCGGGCCTGCCGCCGCTCGTCCACCTCGACCAGGTGCAACGCCCGTACATGCCCCGCCTCGTCCCCGGTGAAGCGGAGCGTGGACGCCGCGAAGAGCCGCGCGTCCGCGTCCGCCGCCGGCGCCGACCGAAGGTCGCGCGCCTCCTCGTGCGCCGCCGAGAGCCGGTAGACCTTCGGATACGTCGGCCACGGCTCGGCGTCCTCGTCGCGCTCCGCCTCCGGCAGCGGATAGATGTCCAACTGGGTCACGGACGCGGCCCCCTCCCGTACCGCCGTTCCCAGACAGTCCGCCCCCGTGTCACCACCCCCGACGATCACGACATGCTTCCCGGCCGCCGACAACGGCGACACCTCCAGGTCCCCCTCGCACACCCGGTCGGCCAGCGGCAGATACTCCATCGCCTGGTGGACGCCGTCCAACTCCCTTCCGGGCACGTCCAGTTCCCGCCAGGCCGTGGCCCCCGTGGCGATCACCACCGCGTCGTACCGGGCCCGCAGCTCAACCGCTCCTATGTCCTGCCCCACGGCGGTCGACGTACGGAACTTCGTGCCCTCCGCCCGCATCTGCTCCAACCGCCGGTCCAGATGCCGCCTCTCCATCTTGAACGCCGGGATCCCGTACCTCAGCAGCCCCCCGATCCGGTCGGCCCGTTCATACACGGCGACCGTGTGCCCGGCCCGCGTCAACTGCTGCGCCGCCGCCAGCCCGGTGGGCCCGGAACCGATGACGGCGACCGTCTTCCCGGACAGCCGATCGGGCGGACGCGGCGGCGTGAAACCGTCCTCCCAGGCCCGGTCCGCGATGGCCACCTCCACGTTCTTGATGGTCACCGCGGGCTGATTGATCGCCAGCACACACCCCGCCTCACAGGGCGCGGGACACAACCTCCCGGTGAACTCGGGAAAGTTGTTCGTGGCATGCAGCCGGTCGCTCGCCGCCCGCCAGTCCTCCCGCGACACGAGGTCGTTCCACTCGGGGATCAGATTCCCCAGCGGACAGGCGTCGTGGCAGAACGGGATCCCGCAGTCCATACAGCGGTCGGCCTGCTTGCTGATGATCGGCAGAAGCGCCCCGGGAACGTACACCTCGTCCCAGTCCCGCACCCGCTCCTCCACGGGCCGACGGGGCCACTCCTCGCGTGAAGTGGTCAGAAAACCCTTGGGATCGGCCATGGCCGTCTCCCTCACGTATGGCGTACGCGTACGGGCACGGCCGTACACCCCGGGCGGACTCGGATCGGGCGTGCGGCGCAGGGCGCGAAGCGCGCCGCGTACGCCTTTGGGCGGCACTCTCTTCCCGCCACGATACGCCGCCCCCGCCTCAGGCGAGCGCCAGCAGATATGACAGGGCCGCGGCGGCCGAGGCGACCATCCGGACGTGGTTCCACATCGTCCACTGGCTCACGTACTCACGCCAGTACGCAGCGGCCTCCGGCGTACCCGCGTCCAGCTTGGCGAGCGTGTCGTTGCGCGGCACGTTCGCCACCATCGTGACCCCGAAACAGCCGAACAGATACAGCGCGCTGCCCAGCAGCAGTTCCCCCCTGCCCTCCTCCGGCCACAGCACGAACGTCACGACGGCCAGCACGGCGCACAGCACCGCCGTACCGGCGAACACGAGCATGAACGCCGGCGTCAGAGCGCTCACATTGATCGCCTGCATCGCCGCCACGCCCTGCGCGGGTGGCAAGGACGCCAGCCCCTTCATCACGAACGTCGAGAACCCGCAGAACACGCCCGCCACGATCCCTGTCCCGAGCAGGCCCAGCACCGTCAGCACGAAGTACGGCCCATCGATCATGTCCGCTCCCACCTCGATCCCCCGAATCCAAAAGATGCTGCATCCCGCCTACCGTCACCACAAGTGAACATACGTACGGCCACAGTCACCATGGCTGAGATATGCAACTCCATATGCGAACGTCCAACCCCGACCCCGGCAACTGCTGTCCCGGGAGGCTTCCCCCTCCTCGCCCCTCCCCTCCCCCTTCATTCCACCCCCCGCCACCCCCGCAGCGTCGTCTCCACCACCCCCGCGATCCGTCGTCGCGCCTCGTGCCGGGGCACGCCGGTCATCAGTAGCTGGTCGTACGGTGTGTCCACGTGCCGTACGGACGCGATGACCGCCGAGGTCACCGCGATCTGCGACAAAGCGCGTCCCGCCGCGCTGCGACCGACGCGACCGCTGCCGCGCAACGAGGCGTGGGCGGCGATCTCCAGGGCCCGCTCGGGCGGGCACGCGGGGAACAGGCGTCGTATCTCCGTGGCGAACGCGTCCGTGAAGCGCACGTCCTCCGTGGCCCGCCGCCGTGCGTCCCGCATCCGGCGGCGTCGTCGTGCCTCCGCGTCCGCCAGGCATCGCTCCTCGGCGCGGGTGAGCGCCGTCTCCTCGACCAGGACGCCCTGCCGCTCGTACCGGCTCCGGCGCCGGTTGAACCGTACGACCACGGCCGACAGCGAACTCTCCTCCCGGGCTCGCCGCGTGAGCGCGGTGTCACCCCGGGGCAGGAAGACCAGGTGCCCGAGGTCCGCGCAGTCGAGGCAGCGCGGCGCTCCCTCCTCCAGCACCAGCAGCGCCACCGGGCCGCTCCGGCACTCGGCGCAGTGCTTCTTCCTGAGTGCCTGCACGACGACAAGTCCGGTACGGGGCGGGGGAGTAGCGAGCGCTGCCATACGCGGTTCATTCCCCCTGGTGGCCGCATGGTCACGTGGCCGTCGGACCGGCCTCCCGACCGGCTCGGGCACGGTGCGCCGTGCACGGCATCATGGGCCCTGTGCGATTCGAAGCGATCACCTGGGAACGGCTGGGGGACCTCCTCGCCGACCGCCTCCTCGACCTGAAGCCGGACGACGGCTCGCCCTGGCCGCGCATCGCCTTCGACGGCGCCCCGGCCGCCCGCCCGGGCGACCTCGCCGCCCGGGTGTCGGAGGCGCTGCGCATACGCGGCCGGTCCTCGCTCGTCGTGGGCACCGAGGGGTTCCTCCGGCCCGCGTCGCTGCGGTTCGAGTACGGCCACGAGGACGTGGAGGCGTACTACGACGGCTGGTTCGACACCGCCGCCCTGTGGCGCGAGGTCTTCGGCCCGCTCGATCCGGGCGGCACGGGCCAGGTCCTGCCCGACCTCTGGGACCCCATCACCGACCGCGCGACCCGCAGCCCCTACGTCCAACTCCCGCCCGGCGCGATCCTGCTCACGCACGGCCCCCTCCTCCTGAAGCACTGGTTCCCCTTCGATCTGACCGTTCATGTCCTCCTCTCACCGGGCGCGCTGCGCCGCCGCACCCCTGGGGACGAGCACTGGATCCTCCCCGCCTTCGAGCGCTACGAGACCGAGACGGGCCCGGCCGCCACCGCCGACGTCCTGGTGCGCGCCGACGACCCAAGGCACCCGGCCTGGAACGGCTGACGGGCGGGGAATCCCGGCAAGCCCCGGATCATCAGAACGCTTTTACATGTGCACGCATATAACTATCCTGCAAGCCATGACGATCTCCTTCGACGCATCCGTCCGTGAACTGCTCGACGCCAGGAACTTCGCCAGCGTCGCCACTCTCGGCCCCACCGGCGCTCCCCAGAACTCCGTGGTCTGGATCAAACGCGAGGGCGACGCCGTCCTCTTCTCCTCGACCGCCGGTCGCCAGAAGGCCGCAACGTACAGCGGGACCCGCGCGTCAGCCTCTCGGTCTTCGACCTGACCAACCCCTACACCTCTGTCGAGATCCGCGGCACCGCCGAGATACTCCCCGACGAGGACAAACGCCTACCGCACGAGCTCTCGCACAAGTACCTCGGCATCGACCCTCCCGCGGAGAAGGACGACGAGGTCCGCGTGATCATCCGGGTCGTCCCGGAGCGGATCGTCCACTTCGCCGCCTGAGCCACACCCGTGTCCGGCGAGGGGCGGGGCGCGTGCCCTTCCGAGTGCGCTTCACCCCGGTCGCGGCAAGAATGTAGGGCGCCGGGACTAGCGGTGCGTCCTGCGCCGCGCCGGCCGTCCGGCACCGGGAGGTACTACATGACCACCGCCGGAGAAATCATGCACCGCGGCGCCCAGTGGATCCCCGCCCACGAGACCTTGGACCGCGCCGCCCAGCTGATGCGCCAGCTGAACGTCGGAGCACTCCCCATCAGCGACCAGAACGAACGGCTCTGTGGCATCCTCACCGACCGCGACATCGTCGTCGGCTGTGTCGCCCTGGGCCACGACCCGTCGACGATCACGGCGGGCGCGCTGGCCAAGGGCACACCACGCTGGATCGACGCGAACGCCGACATCAGCGAGGTGCTCGAGGAGATGAAGGGGCACCAGATCCGTCGGCTCCCGGTGATCGACAACAAGCGTCTCGTCGGCATGATCAGCGAGGCCGATCTGGCCCATCATCTGTCGGACGACCAGATCGCCTCCTGGGTCGAGAGCGTCTACGCGAAGAGCACGACACACTGACCCGATGCACCTCCCTGCTCCGGGAGTCACAGCCACCCGTTGCGCTTGAATCCCCGGTAGAGGGTGATGCAGCCGGTGGCTATGACTCCCAGGACCAGCGGGTAGCCGAACTTCCAGTGCAGCTCGGGCATGTGCTCGAAGTTCATGCCGTAGACCCCGCACACCATGGTCGGCACGGCGATCAGCGCCGCCCACGCCGTGATCTTCCGCATGTCCTCGTTCTGCGCGACGCTGACCTGAGCGAGATGCGCCTGCAGGATCGAGTTCAGCAGTTCGTCGAACGCGGCGATCTGCTCGGTGGCCCGCAACAAGTGGTCGGAGACGTCCCGGAAGTAGGCCTGTATCTCCGGCTCGACCACCCGGATCGGCCGTGAGGTGAGCTCCAGGAGCGGACGGGCGAGCGGGGCCACCGCCCGCTTCAGTTCGAGCAGTTCGCGCTTGAGCTGGTAGATGCGCCCCGGGTCGACGCGCGCGCCGCTCGCGGCGAACACATCCGTCTCCACCTGGTCGATGTCCGTCTGGACCGAGTCCGTGACGCTCAGATAGTCGTCGACCACATGGTCCGCGATCGCGTGCAGCACCGCGGCCGGTCCCTTGGCCAACTGCTCAGGGTTCGCCTCCAGTTCCTCGCGCAGCGGGCCGAGCGAGCCGTGCCTCCCGTGCCGTACGGTGATCACGAAGTCGGTGCCGACGAAGACCATGATCTCGCCGGTGTGCACCACCTCGCTGGTCGCGGTCAGTTCGGTGTGCTCGACGTAGCAGACCGTCTTGAACACCGCGAACAGTGTGTCGCCGTAGCGCTCCAATTTCGGGCGCTGATGGGCCTCGACCGCGTCCTCGACGGCCAGCGGGTGCAGGTCGAAGAGCTCGGCGATGCCGGCGAACTCCCGCTGCGTCGGCTCGTGCAGCCCCAGCCAGACGAAGCCGTGGTCATGCTTACGGACCTGCTTGACGGCCTCGATGACATCGCGGCCGCCGGGGGAGCGGACGCCCTTGTGGTACGTCACGCAGTTCACCACCGCGGTGCCCAGCGGGGAGCGGGCCGGATGGCTGAGGTCGACGCGAGGACGGCGTCGTGCCAGTCGTGCCATCCTGCGGAGGCCGCCGACCTTGTCAAGGCCGGTGACCTTCCGCAGATTCCCTGCCATGGACATCTGGCTCTCCTTGCGTGGATCTCCTCGCACCGCACTTCGTGCCTTGTCGCGTCAGTTTGCCAGGGCCGAATGAGTGCCGGGTAAGGCTGTGGGAACGGAATGTTCCGCTTCGCTTGTGGACGTCTCAGTCGGTTCGGTCGTTCCGGCCCGGTCGTTCCGTTCCGATCGTTCCGTTCCGATCCGGTCAGTGCCGGGGCGACCTCACGGACTGCGGGAGCGTCGCTATTAGTGATAAGTCGGTCAAATGGGATGATCTCGGCATGATGCGAACCGACGGGTATCTCCTCGACCACCGGCAGGCCGAGACGGGGCAGGGCCCCGACGCCTTCGCCACACTCTTCGACCCCACGACGTTCCGGCACATGGAGGGCTTCGGACTGGGTTCCGGCTGGCGCTGCTGGGAGGTCGGCGCGGGCGGCACATCCGTGGTCTCCTGGCTGGCCAAGAAGGTTGGACCGACCGGCAAGGTCATGGCGACCGACACCGACATCTCCTGGGCCGTCCCCTCGGTCACCCGCCCTCCGGTCGAGGCACTCGTCCACCACGTGGGCGTCGACCGGTCGCCGGGGGACGGCTTCGACCTCGTCCACGCCCGGCTCACCCTGGCCCACGCGCCGGACCGCGAGCGGGCGCTGCTGTCGATGATCAAGGCTCTGCGTCCCGGCGGACGGCTCCTGATCGAGGACGCCGACCCCGCCCTCCAGCCCCTGGCCTGCCTCGAGGAATCCGGCCCCGAGCACCAACTGGCCAACCGGCTCCGCCAGGCCGTCCGCGCACTGCTCGCCGAACGCGGAATCGACCCGGCGCACGGCCGCAGACTCCCGCGCCTGCTGCGCGCGGCGGGACTGCGCGGTGTGGAGGCCGACGCGTACTTCCCCGTCGCCTCACCGGCCTGCGCCGCCCTGGAGTCGACGACGGTCGAGCGGGTCCGCGAAGCGCTCGTCACGGCGAATCTCGCCACGGAGGAGGAGATCGACCGGCATCTGGCCAACGTGGCCGCCGGCGCGATGGACATCGCCGCCCCGCCCCTGATCTCGGCGTGGGGACGGAAGGCGTAGCGGCACGTCCTGCCCTGCCCCGTGGCGGTGCGCGGGCGCCCAGCCGCCCGGTCGACGTCGCGGTGACGCATGGCCGATGCCGGGCGCCCGCACGTTCGACGTCACGACGCCGCACGCCGACGCCCCGGGCCCGCACGACTGACGCCACAGGTCTCAGCCGCCCACGGGTTGCCGGCCTCAGTCGGCCCGGTCACAGGTCTCCACCGGTCCCGGTCATCGACCTCAGCCGGCCGCCGGCGGCCTTCCGCCCACCCTCTCCACCGCCTGCGCCCCCGCCCCGCACCCCTCCGCCGCCGCCTCCTCGGCATCCGCGCCCCCGAGCAGCGCGGCCAGGAACGCCCCCGTGAAGGCGTCGCCCGCGCCGGTGGTGTCGCGGGGCGCGGCGGGAACCGCCGGAATCCGCGCCTCGACGCTGCCCCCGCGGGCGACCAGGGCGCCGTCGGCCCCCTGCTTGGCCACGACCAGGGGAACGAGACGGCTCAACTTGGCCGCCGCGTCCGCCGGATCGGGCAGTCCGGTCAGCAGGTACGCCTCGCCGCGGCTGGGCAGCAGCACATCGACGCCCTCGGCGAGCGCGAGGAAACGGTCCACGCCCAGCTGCGTGAGGAACCCCGCCGACGCCGGGTCGACGCTCACCGGCACTCCCCGCGCGTGTGCCGACTCCAGGGCCACCGAGACCAGCGCGCGACTCGGCTCCGAGAAGAACAGATAGCCCGACAGATGCAGCCGCGCGACCCCGTCGAGCAGGGACGGCGACCAGTCGTCAGGGTCCAGCCGCAGCGAGGCGCCGCTGTCGGTGAGGAACGTGCGTTCGGCCGCGTCGCCCGTGTCCACGAGGCAGATCACCGTCCCGGTAGCCGCCTCCGGATCTACGACCAGGTGGGGTCGCACTCCCGAAGCCCGCAGCTCCCGCTCGTGCCACGCGGCCCCGTCCGTGCCCACGCGCCCGAGCAACCGCACGTCCGCGCAGCCCCGATGGGCCGCCCAGCAGGCCACGTTGGCACCCGCCCCGCCCGGCAGCGACCGGATCGCGGAGGCAGTGTCGGTGCCCGGTGCGAGCGGCCCGCGGTGCCGGGCGACGACATCCGTGACGACGTCCCCCACGACAAGCAGCGCTCCGCTCACGTCACGCCCCGGCCCAGGCCGCCGCGATCCGTGACGCGAGCCGTACGTTGCCGCGTACCGCCGCCAGGTTGGCACTCAGGGAGGCGCCGTCGGTGTGCCGCACCAGATAGCCCAGCAGGAACGGTGTGACCGCCTGCCCCGTGACACCCTCCGCCTCGCAGGCCTGCAGCGCCTCGGCGAGCACGCGTGCGTGCAGCTCGGGATCGAGCTGCTCCTCCTCCGGCACGGGGTTGGCGACGATCAGCGCCGACTCCGGGCCGTCGAGCGCGTCCTGTGCCCGCATGACGTCCGCGACCTCGCCCGGCGACCCGAGCGTCCACTCCACCGGATGACCCGAGTCGGCCAGATAGAAGCCGGGGAAGCGCTCCGTGCCGTACCCGGCGACCGCGACACCCAGCGTCTCCAGGCGCTGCAAGGTCGCCGGGACGTCCAGGATCGACTTCACGCCCGCGCACACCACCGTGATCCGGGTGCGTGCGAGGAGTCCCAGGTCGGCGGATTCGTCCTGGGTCACCGTCCACTCCCGGTGCACGCCCCCGAGCCCGCCCGTCGCGAACACCCGTACGCCCGCCAGGGCCGCCAGTTGGGCGGTCGCCGACACGGTGGTCGCCCCGCTCACCCCCGAGGCCACCGCCAGTGCCAGATCCCGGTGCCCGAGCTTGCGGATACCGTCCTCGTTCGCGACCCGCTCCACCTGCTTCTTGTCGAGGCCGATGTGAGGCCGCCCGTCGAGCACGGCGATCGTCGCGGGTACGGCGCCCTCCTGCCGTACGACCTCCTCCAGCTCCAGCGCCACCTGCAGATTGCGCGGGCGGGGCAGCCCGTGCGCGATGATCGTGGACTCCAGCGCCACCACGGGCCGACGCGCGTCGACCGCTTCCCGCACCTCTTCGGACACCACCAGCACGCGCTTGCCTCCTGTCTGTCGTTCTTCCCTCATCCCTGGCGGACGGCGCGCCCGGTCAAACCCTTGCGCGCTGTGGTGCAGGACACCAGCCTGAGGAGCATGAAGGACAACACGACACGTCTCGACCATGTCGTTCTCTGGGTCCAGGAGCCGATCGCCGCGGCCGACTTCTACGAGAAGGCCGTCGGCCTGGAGCCCGTGAGGGTCAGCGAATACGCGGCGGGACAGGCTCCCTTCCCCTCCGTGCGCCTCAACGACGAAACCATCCTCGATCTCATGCCACTCGCCGTGGCCGAGACCATGAAAATGCTGCCCGGCGCCGCCGCCAGCGCGGGCCACCCGGTCAACCACGTCTGCCTCGCCCTGCCCGGCGAGGCCTTCGACGAACTGCGCACCCGTCTCGAGGAACGGGAGGTCCTCGTCTCGGACTTCTCGTACGACTCCTTCGGCGCACGTGGGACGGCCCGGCGCAGCTTCTACTTCCGGGACCCGGACGGCAACGTGTTCGAGGCACGCCACTACGAGTAGCGCGGGGACGTAGCCGTAGGGTGTACGCACGCGCGTGCCTTCAGAACGACCCCGTGCCGGCACTTGCTGCCGACGTTCTCGGAGACACCCCCCGCCGTCCTGGAGTTCGAACGTCGGGTGGTCGGTGGTCCTGACCCCCACCGCACCCGGATCGAGTTACGCCACTGCCATGTTGCCGCTCATGCGTGATCGCCGTTCCTCCGGCTCCGACACCGGATGCCGGAGGCTGTGCGCACGGCGGAGTCTGCTCCCGCGAGCGGTTTCCGGCCAGCCTCCGCATGGCGGAACGACAACGGATGACCGATTCGCGCCACCGCGCTCGCCTTCGTCGCCTCACGTCCACAGGCCACTTCATGGGCGCACAAAGTCCACCCATGGCCGCCTCAGAACAGAGGCTCCTGGAAGCAGGGTTTCCTCGAGGCAGGGCCCTCGGAACAGGCCACCTCGGAACAGGCCATCTCAGAACAAGGGCTCCGGAAGCACCCCTTCCAGTGCCAGCAGTTTCCGCTTCGTCTCCAGCCCGCCGCCGAACCCCCCGATGCCGCCGTCGCTCTCGACCACCCGGTGGCACGGCACCACCACAGGAAGCGGATTCGCCCCCATCGCGACTCCGACCGCCTGGGCCGCGCCCGGCTGCCCCACGCGCCGCGCGAGGTCGCCGTAGCCCACGACCGAGCCGTAGGAGACGCCGGACGCCAGCTCGCGCAGCACCTGGCGGTTGAACCCGGAGATCAGCGACCAGTCCAGCGGCAGCTCGAAGTCGCGCCGCTCGCCCGCGAAGTACGCCTCGACCTGACGTATCGCCTCGGCCAGCTGCGGCGCGTCGGGGGCCTCCACGGGGGTGGTACCGAGGCGGGAGGCGAGCCGGTCGCGTGTCTTCTCGCGCACCGCGTCCGTGGCATGGAACACGACGTTCACCAGGCCGTCGTCCGTCGCGGCCAGCAGCAGCGGACCGATGTCCGTGCCGACGACGGCCCACACGACCTGCTGCTCGTCCTGCGCATGGCTGTTCATGGGACCACCGTACGGGCCCCCACTGACAACGACCGTGGCGTGCGCTCCGCCCCGGAACGCACGCCACCGGGACTTCGGACCGCCTCGTCAGCCCTGAGTGGCCTCTCTGACCACGTCCGGCTTGTTGGTGATGATGCCGTCCACGCCGTAGCCCGCCACCCGGCGGGCGTTGACCGCGTCGTTCACGGTCCAGGTGAGGATCTCCAGCGGCTTCCCGTGCGGACCTTCCAGCGCGTGGATCGTGGCGACGTAGGACTCGGAGGTGGTCGTGTACGAGGAGTTGATCTGGTCGCTGAACGTCGCGTACTCGGGCAGGTCGGCGATGTCCGGGGTGCCGAGCAAGCCGGTCTTCACGGCCGGGCGCAGTTCATGGACCAACCGTACGGTGTCGGCGCTGAAGCTCTGGATCACCAGCTTTTCGAGGTGCGCCGGGCCGAGCCAGCCCTCGTTGCTGAGGACCTTCAGGGTCTGCTTCTCGATGCCCGGGTAGAGCTGGGGGTTCTTGATCTCCAGGACGAGCTTCTGGTGGTTGCGTGACACGCGCCTCATGTACTGCTCCAGCGTCGGCACGCGCGCGCCCGCGTAGCCGCTGCTGAACCAACTGCCTGCGTCCAGGCGCGCGATCTCCGCGGCGCTGAAGTCCGCCACGTTCCAGGGCGCGCGCTCCGGATAGAGCTCCTCGACGTTGGTCGTCCGCGTCAGCGTCGCGTCATGGAGGACGACGAGCCTGCCGTCCTTGGTGCGCTGGACGTCGTTCTCGACCCAGTCGAAGCCCATCTCGTCGGCCTTGTCGACGGCGGCCAGGGTGTTCTCGGGCGCGTAGGCGGAAGCTCCGCGGTGCGCGACGACCAGCGGATTGTCGGCGTAGGCGGCCGCATGGGCGGCGGAAGTGGGGAGCAGGAGCACGGCGGCCCCCATGAACGCTGTGGTCGCGGCGGCAACTGCGCGCACGTGCATGCGTACTCCTCGCGTCATCGATCACGGTCAGCTCAAGAGTGACAGCAGAGGGTCAACGGCAGGAGGGTGCAGGATGGCCACGAATTGAATGGAGTTGCCCAAGTCCGCTCACGGGCACCGCACAAGTGGGGCAAGGCCGTGTTTCTTTGCCGGAAAATCGTTCGACCATTCCGGTGGGGGTCATACTCTCTGCGACAACCCTGACCGTTGTGGCGGTCCTGGGGCTGGGGGCATTGCAGGGAATCCAGTGACGCGACAGGGCGGGAAAGGCAGCCGCGAATGCAGGGCACGGTCGACGGCTTCAGCTACGGACTCGTCACACCGGTGGTGGCCTATCTCATGGCCTGCCTCGGTGGTGCGCTCGGCCTGCGCTGCACCACCAGATCGATGCTCGTCGACGGCCGCTGGCGGATCGGCTGGCTCGCGCTGGGCTCGGCGGCCATCGGCTCCGGCATCTGGACCATGCACTTCGTCGCGATGATGGGGTTCGAGGTCCTGCAGACCCCGATCTCCTACGACCCGCTGACCACGTTCGCGAGTCTCGCCGTCGCGATCGTCATGGTCGGCATCGGGATCTTCATGGTCGGCTCCAAGGGGGCGACCGGGGCCGCGCTCTTCACCGGCGGCACCATCACCGGCCTCGGCATAGCCTCCATGCACTACCTCGGCATGGCCGGAATGCGCCTCAACGGCACGCTCGGGTACAACACCCTCACCGTGGCCGCCTCGGTCGTCATCGCGGTGGTGGCCGCGATCGCCGCCCTGTGGGCCGCCGGACAGGTCCGCGGCTTCCTGTGGAGCGTCGGCGCCAGCCTCGTCATGGGGATCGCCGTCAGCGGCATGCACTACACGGGCATGGCCGCCCTCAGTGTTCATCTGCACAGCGCCGCCGACCCCGCCCCGGCCGACGGCTCCTCGTCCGCCGCCCTGCTCGCCCCGCTGATGATCGGACCGCTGGTCTTCCTGCTCCTCGCGGGCGTCGTCGTGATGTTCGACCCCTTCATGATCATGGGCAGGTTCCACGGGAACCCGGTCGAGCGGCGGCCCGGCATCCCGGCCCAGCCCAGCGCGCACACCTGTCGACACCAGGATTCCCGCACCGACCAGGAACACCGCGAGCGCAGTTCCCGCACCCCGCAGAACCGCTGATCGGAGCCCGTTGTCAGTGCGGGGTCGTACGGTGGATTCCATGCGGCCCGTTTCCAAGATCGAACGCACGGTGGCGCCCCTCGAGGTCGTCAGCCCCTACCAGCCGAGCGGCGACCAGCCCACGGCCATCGCCGAGCTCGCCCAGCGCATCGGAGCAGGTGAGAAGGATGTCGTCCTGCTCGGCGCGACCGGCACCGGCAAGTCCGCCACCACCGCGTGGATGATCGAGAAGCTCCAGCGCCCCACCCTGGTGATGGCGCCGAACAAGACGCTGGCCGCCCAGCTGGCCAACGAGTTCCGCGAGCTGCTGCCGAACAACGCGGTCGAATACTTCGTCTCGTACTACGACTACTACCAGCCAGAGGCCTACGTCCCGCAGTCGGACACCTACATCGAGAAGGACTCCTCGATCAACGAGGAGGTAGAACGCCTGCGCCACTCCGCGACCAACTCGCTGCTCACCCGCCGCGACGTCGTCGTGGTCGCCTCGGTCTCCTGCATCTACGGCCTCGGTACACCACAGGAGTACGTGGACCGCATGGTCCCCCTCAGGGTCGGCGAAGAGTTCGACCGGGACGAACTGCTGCGTCGCTTCGTGGACATCCAGTACACGCGCAACGACCTGGCGTTCACCCGCGGCACCTTCCGCGTCCGCGGCGACACCATCGAGATCTTCCCGGTCTACGAGGAGCTCGCCGTCCGCATCGAGATGTTCGGCGACGAGATCGAGGCCCTCTCCACCCTCCACCCCCTCACCGGCGAGATCATCAGCGACGACCAGCAGCTGTACGTCTTCCCGGCCTCCCACTACGTCGCCGGCCCCGAGCGCCTGGAGCGCGCCGCCAACGACATCGAGAAGGAGCTGGGGGAGCGCCTGTCGGAGCTGGAGAAGCAGGGCAAACCCCTGGAGGCCCAGCGGCTGCGCATGCGCACCACGTACGACCTGGAGATGCTCCGCCAGATCGGCTCCTGCTCCGGTGTGGAGAACTACTCGATGCACTTCGACGGCCGAGACCCCGGCTCCCCGCCGAACACGCTGCTGGACTACTTCCCGGACGACTTCCTCCTCGTCATCGACGAGTCCCACGTCACCGTGCCCCAGATCGGCGCGATGTACGAGGGCGACGCCTCCCGCAAGCGGACCCTCGTCGACCACGGCTTCCGGCTGCCCTCCGCCCTGGACAACCGCCCCCTGAAGTGGGAGGAGTTCCAGGAGCGCGTCGGACAGACGGTCTACCTCTCGGCGACCCCCGGGCAGTACGAGCTGTCCCGCTCCGACGGCCACGTCGAGCAGATCATCCGCCCCACCGGCCTGGTCGACCCCGAGGTCGTCGTCAAGCCCACCGAGGGCCAGATCGACGACCTGGTGCACGAGATCCGCAAGCGCACCGAGAAGGACGAGCGCGTCCTCGTCACCACCCTCACCAAGAAGATGGCCGAGGACCTCACCGACTACTTCCTGGAGCTCGGCATCCAGGTCCGCTACCTCCACAGCGACGTCGACACCCTGCGCCGCGTCGAGCTGCTGCGTGAGCTGCGCGCCGGTGAGTACGACGTCCTGGTCGGCATCAACCTCCTCAGGGAGGGCCTCGATCTCCCCGAGGTCTCCCTGGTGGCGATCCTCGACGCCGACAAGGAGGGCTTCCTGCGCTCCGGCACCTCGCTGATCCAGACCATCGGCCGCGCGGCGCGCAACGTGTCGGGCCAGGTCCACATGTACGCCGACAAGATCACCCCCGCGATGGCGAAGGCCATCGACGAGACCAACAGGCGCCGGGAGAAGCAGGTCGCGTACAACAAGGCGAAGGGCATCGACCCCCAGCCGCTCCGCAAGAAGATCAACGACATCGTCGCGCGGATCGCCCGCGAGGACGTCGACACCGAGCAACTGCTCGGCACGGGCTACCGCCAGGGGAAGGACGGCAAGGGCGCAAAGGCCCCCGTGCCCTCCCTCGGCGGCAGGACGGCCAAGTCCGCCAAGGGCAAGGCCAAGGAGACCGTCCCGACCGACCGCCCCGCGGCCGACCTCGCCCAGCAGATCGAGGAGATGACGGAGCGCATGCGCGCGGCCGCCGCCGATCTGCAGTTCGAGATCGCCGCCCGGCTGCGCGACGAGGTCTCCGAGATGAAGAAAGAGCTGCGGCAGATGAGGGAGGCGGGCCTGGCCTGACGGTCCCGGAGGCACCGGGGGAGGGGGCGCACCCCGGCGCGGGCGCGCTGTGTTGCAAGACCGACACAAAGTGCGACACAGGCTGCGGCAATGTCAGTGCCGCTGCGTAAGGTGCTGCACATCCGCGGACTCCGCGGAAACAGGGGACAGTTCGAGAGGGGAATCAGCGCGTGACCGTCAACATGACCAAGGGTCAGGCCATCAGTCTGCAGAAGAACGACGGAGGCAGCCTGACCGCGGTACGCATGGGTCTCGGCTGGCAGGCTGCCCCCCGGCGCGGCCTGTTCGGCTCCCGCACCCGTGAGATCGACCTCGACGCCTCCGCCGTGCTGTTCGCGGACAAGCAGCCTGTCGACGTCGTCTTCTTCCGCCACCTGGTGAGCGACGACGGCTCCGTCCGCCACACCGGCGACAACCTGGTCGGCGGCGTGGGTCAGGGCGGCGACGACGAGGCGATCCTCGTCGACCTGGCCCGGATCCCGGTCCACATCGACCAGATCGTCTTCACCGTGAACTCCTTCACGGGCCAGACCTTCCAGGAAGTGCAGAACGCGTTCTGCCGACTGGTCGACGAGACCAACGGCCAAGAGCTCGCGCGCTACACCCTCGCGGGCGGCGGCCAGTACACGGCACAGATCATGGCCAAGGTGCACCGCGCGGGCACGGGTTGGCAGATGACCGCCATCGGCTCGCCCGCCAACGGCCGCACCTTCCAGGACCTGATGCCGACGATCCTGCCGGTCCTGTAGGCAAGCACGACGCACCACGCAGCAAGCGACACAGGGGGACGAAGTCGATGACGGCCGAGCTGGTCCGGGGGCAGAACCATCCGCTGCCCGAGGCCCGACTGGAGATCCGCGTCTCGGCCGGCACGCCGATCGTGGCCGGGGCCACCCTCGGTGACGAGCACGGCCGGGTGCACGGCGTGGAGTGGGTCGCCCACCCGGGCGCGCCCACCCTGCCGGGCATCGAGGTCCCCAAACAGGCGGCGGCCGACCACCGCCTCGCCGTGGACCTCGACGCCCTGACGCCGTCCGTGCACAGGGTGACCGTGCTGCTGGCCCTGCCGTTCGGGAACGGCGGCCCGGTACGGTTCGGCGCCGTCGCCGCCCCCTTCGTCGCGGTCACCGGCCTCGACGGCGCCGAGGTCGCCAGCTACACCATCACCGATCTCGAGGCGGAGTCCGCCGTCATCGCCCTCGAGCTGTACCGCAGGCAGGGCGCCTGGAAGGTCCGCGCGGTCGGCCAGGGGTACGCGGGCGGCCTCGCGGAACTGCTCACCGACCAGGGCCTGCCGCAGGCACAGCAGCTCGCCGGCAGCATCCACGAGGCCGTGGCCCACGGCCTCGCCCGCTCCGTGGCCGCGCCTCCGCCCCGTCTCCCGGACGCGGACCGCCCCCGCCAGACGGCCACCCCCGCGCCGGGCCAGGACCAGACGCATGGCGGCACGACACCCCAGGGCCTGCCCGGGAACACCTCGCCGCAACAGGGACACCAGCCCACCTCCCCGTACGGCACCACACCCCCGTACGGCGCTCCGCACGACGACACACTGCCCGGCCACGCGTCGGCGCAGCATGGTGTCCCCGCCCCGACTGACCCGTCCGCCGGTGCCCAGCCCGCCGCGTCCACCGCCGGCGGCCCCGTCAACTACAGCCACCCCGGCCGCCAGACCACCGCGCCGCCACCGCCCCCGCCGACCGCGCCCCCGGCCCAGCCGGGGCAGCCCGCGCAGCCCGTCGCCGGAGACGCGACCGGCTGGTCCATGGAGGAGCGGCTCTACAACCAGGTGTGGGGCATGTTCGAGGACCTCGCCCGGACCACTGCCGCGTACCGCAGCGCCGTCGACTTCGCCGAGTCGCGCATGGAACAGGAGCTGGACAAGGCCCTGTCCGACCCGCGCAGCCGCATCGGCGGTCAGGGCGACGCCGCGCGCGAGGCCGCCCGCGCCAAGCACGCCCAGCTCGTCGACCAGGCCAGGGCCGCCCTTGACCGCGACCTCGCCCAGCTCGGGGCCGAGGCCGATGTCGTCGAGCCCGCGTTGCCCCCGGCGTACGCGAGCTGGGACAACCCGGTCTGGCACGGTTACCGGGTGCCGATGGAGATCCCGATGGCCCTGCGCCTGGGCGACCTCCATCTGCCGGAGAGCGAGGACGTGCGTATCCCGATGCTGGTCCGGCTGCCGCTGGAGCGGGGCCTGTGGATCGACAGCGGACGCTCCGGCTCCCGCGACCCGCTCGCCGACTCCGACGAGCTGCGTCGCCTCGCACTGGACACGGCGGTGGCGCTCGCCGCACGCCTGCTCGCGGTCTACCCGCCCGGTGAGTTCACCGTGCACGTCGTCGACGCGGCCGGGGCCGGCTCGTCCGCGCTGGCGCCGCTGGTGCGGGCCGGTGTGCTCGCCGGGCCGCCCGCCGCCGGAGCCGTAGGCGTCTCAGACGTCCTGGGGCGGCTCACCCAGCGCGTCGACCTCGTGCAGATGGCGGTACGCGGCGGCGCGGCCGACGCACTGCCCCCTGGCTTCGACACGGCCGAGCAATTGCTGATCGTCAACGATTTCCCGCACGGCTTCGACGACCGCGCCGTCACCCAGCTCCGCTATCTCGCGGACGAGGGCCCGGCCGTCGGCGTCCACCTGATGATGGTCGCCGACCGGCAGGAAGCCGCCGCCTACGGGCCGTTGCTCGACCCGCTGTGGCGTTCGCTGATGCGACTCACGCCCACTCCCGACGATCACCTCGCCGACCCCTGGGTCGGGCACGCGTGGACGTACGAGCCGTCGAGCCTTCCGCCTGGCAGCCGGGTCATGCACGACGTGCTCGCCCGGGTCGCGGAGGCCCGCCGCTCCTGGAACCGGTAAGGACCCACTCCGTACCAAGTCCTCGTAAAGCCGTTTGACCTGCGGTTTTGATACTTTCTTTGCCTGGCCCTTTACCTATTCTTGGTGATTGGGTACTCTTTTCGTGCGGAGGGGAGTACTCCCTACATGCTGCGGCGTACCCGTCAATACGGATCAGTCCGATCCCGGGGCGTCGGCCCGGCGGCACCAGGCGTTGTGGAACGCCCTGGAGGACCGGGTGGAAGAGACCTCCGGTAGCGACGACGCTGAAATTTGCCGTTACGTACTGCCGGAGGCGCAGTGGATGTTTCCACGACCCTATGGGTCTTGACAGTTGTGGGCCTTGCCGCCCTCATCGCGGTCGACTTCTTCATCGGTCGCAAACCTCATGACGTGTCCATGAAGGAAGCCGGAATCTGGACGGTCGTCTGGATCGTCCTGGCCGCCCTCTTCGGACTCGGGCTGCTGGTCTTCGCCGGCGGTCAGCCGGCAGGAGAGTTCTTCGCGGGCTTCATCACCGAGAAGTCCCTGAGCGTCGACAACCTCTTCGTCTTCGTCCTGATCATGGCGAAGTTCTCGGTGCCCTCGCAGTACCAGCAGCGGGTGCTGCTGGTCGGCGTGCTGATAGCCCTGGTGCTCCGCGCGATATTCATCGCCGCGGGCGCGGCGATCCTCGCCAGCTTCGCCTGGGTTTTCTACATCTTCGGCGCGTTCCTGATCTACACCGCCTGGAAGCTGATCCAGGAGGCCAGGGCCGACGAGCCGGAGGAGGAGTACGAGGAGAACAAGCTCCTCAAGGCCGTCGAGAAGCGCTTCGGTGTCGCCGACCGCTACCACGGCACCAAGCTGTGGATCGAGCAGAACGGCAAGCGCGTCATGACGCCGATGCTGGTCGTGATGCTCGCCATCGGCACCACGGACGTCCTGTTCGCACTGGACTCCATCCCGGCGATCTTCGGCCTGACCCAGGACCCGTACATCGTGTTCACGGCCAACGCGTTCGCGCTCATGGGCCTGCGACAGCTGTACTTCCTCATCGGTGGCCTACTGAGGAAGCTGGTCCACCTGTCCTACGGTCTGTCGGTCATCCTCGGCTTCATCGGTGTGAAGCTGGTTCTGCACGCATTGCACGAATCCGGGGTACACGTGCCTGAGATCTCCATCCCGGTGTCGCTCGGCGTGATCTGCGCGGTCCTGATCGTCACCACGATCACCAGCCTGATCGCGTCCAAGAAGCAGGCGCAGGCCGAGGCCGAGCAGGCGAAGAACGACGGTGCGGAGAAGGACAGCATCGAGGCCTGACGGAGGCCGACCCGCACAGCAATCACGGATGGGGCCCCGCACGACGGAGACGCGGTTTCACGGCGTCGACCGGAGTGCGGGGCCCTTTCACGTCTGAAAGGATCACCGCATGCTCGCTCGGCTCCGGTCGCTCACGACGCGATGGACCGATGTCGTCCCGGTGGCTGCGGTCGTCCTGCTCGCGCTCACCTGGGGACGTGATCTGCCCGCGGCGGCCGTCGCCCTGGTGACGCTGGTGCTCGCGGGAGCCGTACTGGCCGCCGTCCACCACGCCGAGGTCGTCGCACACCGGGTCGGCGAACCGTTCGGCTCCCTCGTCCTCGCCGTCGCTGTCACGATCATCGAGGTCGCCCTGATCGTCACCTTGATGCTCGACGGCGGCGACAAGAGTTCGACCCTCGCCCGCGACACCGTCTTCGCCGCCGTGATGATCACCTGCAACGGCATCGTCGGGATCTGCCTGCTCGTCGCCTCACTGCGTCACGGACTCGCGGTGTTCAACCCCGAGGGCACCGGCGCCGCCCTCGCCACGGTCGCGACGCTCGCCACGCTCAGTCTGGTGCTCCCCACCTTCACCACCAGCAAGCCGGGCCCGGAGTTCTCCACGGCCCAGCTCACCTTCGCCGCACTGTCCTCCCTGGCCTTGTACGGCCTGTTCGTGGCGACCCAGACCGTGCGCCACCGGGACTACTTCCTGCCGATCACCCGGCTGGGCGAGGTGATCACCGAGGCCGACCATGCCGAGGCACCGTCGGCCCGCACGGCCCGGACAAGCCTCGGACTGCTCGGCCTGGCGCTCGTCGGCGTGGTCGGCCTCGCCAAGGGTGTCTCGCCCACCATCGAGTCCGGCGTCGAGGCGGCCGGACTGCCGCCCGCCGTCGTCGGTGTGATCATCGCGCTGCTCGTGCTGCTGCCCGAGACCATCGCCGCCCTGCGCGCGGCCCGCCGCGACCGCGTCCAGACCAGCCTCAACCTCGCCCTCGGCTCCGCCATGGCCAGCATCGGCCTGACCATCCCGGCCGTCGCCCTGGCCTCCGTCTGGCTCTCCGGGCCGCTCGTCCTCGGCCTCGGCGCCACCCATATGGTGTTGCTCGCCCTGACCGTCGTGGTGGCCTCGCTGACCGTGGTCCCGGGCCGCGCCACGCCACTGCAGGGCGGGGTCCATCTGGTGCTGTTCGCGGCGTATCTGGAGCTGGCGGTGAACCCGTAGCAGCGGTGCCGGTGAACCCGTGGCGCCGGCGTCGGTGAATACGTAACGCCAATGTTCACCCTGCGGCGGGCTCCGCCTCCGCCGTCGTCGCCAGGGGCACCGGCCGGGTCTCCGGCAGCAGCGCGAAGCAGCCCAGGCTCAGCAGGGCGATCCCGGTCAGATACGCGCCCACGCCCCAGGGCACCCGTCCGCCCTGGGCCACGGCGGTGGCCACGATCGGTGTCAGGGCGCCGCCCACCACCCCGCCGAGGTTGTAGCCGACGGCGGCCCCCGTGCAGCGCACCCGGGGCTCGTACAGCTCCGGCAGGTACGCGGCGATGCCGGCGAACATCGTGACGAACGCGAGCATCGCCACCAGGAAGCCGAAGAAGATCAGCAGGGGTTCGCCGGTCGACAGCAACGCGACCATGGGGAACATCCACAGCACGGTGACGGCACAACCGATCAGGCACATCGGTCGCCGGCCGTACCGGTCGCCGAGCACCGCCGCCAACGGTGTCAGGGCGCCCTTCACCACCACGGCGCCCATGATGCAGGTCAGCATGACGGTACGGCTGACTCCGAGCCGCTCGGTCCCGTACGCGAGGGACCAGGTCGTCACGGAGTAGAACACCGCGTACCCGATCGCGAGCCCCCCGGCCGTCAGCAGGACGAGCCGCCAGTGGCCGCGCACGACCTCGGCGAACGGCACGCGCGCGGGCTCGTCGATCTGCAGGAACTGCGGGCTCTCCGTGAGCGACGACCGCAGCCACAACCCCGCGACGGCGAGCACGCCCGCCGCCCAGAACGGCACCCGCCACCCCCAGGCGGCGAACTGGGTCTCCGTCAGGCTCGCCGACAGCGCCAGCATCACCCCGTTGGCCAGCAGGAACCCCACCGCGGGCCCGACCTGGGGGAAGCTCGACCACAGCCCGCGCCGATCGGCCGGTGCGTGCTCCGCCGTCAGCAGCACCGCACCGCCCCACTCCCCGCCGAGCCCGAGCCCCTGCAGGAAACGCAGCACGAGCAGGAGGAGGGGGGCGGTCACACCGATCGAGTCGAACGTGGGGACGCAGCCGACGGCCACGGTCGCGCCCCCGGTCAGCAGCAGCGAGGCGACGAGGACCGGCCGCCGCCCGTGCCGGTCTCCGATGTGCCCGAACAGCACCGAGCCGAGCGGCCGCGCCACGAACCCGACCCCGAAGGTCGCGAAGGCCGCGAGGGTCCCGGCCAGGGGTGAGAACGTCGGGAAGAACAGCGGCCCCAGGACGAGGGCCGCCGCCGTCCCGTAGACGAAGAAGTCGTAGAACTCGATGGCCGTCCCGGCGAGCGAGGCGGACGCGATTCGCAACATGGAAGGCGGTTTCACGGTGCGTGCAGGTTCCATGCCGCGTCAACTACCCACGGTGACGGGCGGTTACGGGGGGCGTGCGGAGGCCCGTTCGAGGTCAATGTGCCTCAGGAGGCGTCAACGGGCCTCAGTAGGTCACCGTGATGCGCCGGGCGGGCCCGTCCACCCGGATCACGCCCCCGTAGGGGATGACGAGCTGCGGGTCGGTGTGCCCGAGATCCACGTCGAAGACGATCGTGGTGTCGGGGGCGTACGTGCGCATGGCGCGCAGGACGGCCTCACGCTGTCCGGCCGCGTAGCGGGCCGCTTCCTCCGGGGCGTTGGGCCGCTGGAAGGACCAGGCCTTGGGACGGCCCATCAGGAGCGCGGAGAAGCGCCGGAGCAGACCGCGCTCGCCCATGTTCCGCAGGGTGCGGAAGACCTCCTCGCCGCTCGGTAGTTCCTCCGAGGTCTCCAGGAAGAGCACGCAGCCGTCGAGGACGGACAGGTCGCGCGGCACCTCGCGGTCGGCCATCAGCAGCCAGCCGAGGATCTCCAGACAGCCGCCCCAACTCCGGCCTTCCACCACGCGGTCGGGATTCACCCAGGTCCATCCGGCGCCGGGCACGGTCTCCGGTTCCGCGTCGAAGGCCGTCGGGTCGGCCCAGTCGCGCTCGATGTCGTTGAAGCGCTCGGCGGGCCGCAGTTCATACGGTCCCGAGGTGAACAGGGCCGCGCGCAGGGAGCCGGCGGTCAGCGGAGCCATTGCGCCGGACCTGCCCAGCGACGTCATCACAGTGCCGCCGTGGTAGCCGACGACGCCGGCGTTGTACAGGAACGCCAACAGGTTGGTGTTGTCGCTCATTCCGAAGAACGGCTTGGGGTTGGCCCGCAGCAACTCCCGGTCGAGCAGCGGCAGCACGGTGATCTGGTCGTCGCCGCCGATCGACGTGAACACCGCCTTGATGTCCGGGTCGGCGAAGGCCGCGTGGATGTCGTCGGCCCGCTCCCGTGGCGTCGTGCCCATCTGCCGGGTCGTCGGGTACTCGACCGGTTCGAGACCGTACTCCTCGCGCAGTCGCTCCAGGCCCAGTTCGTACGGGCGGGGGAAGAGCTCGGGCAGACCGGCGCCGGGCGAGATGACGGCGACACGGTCGCCGGGGGAGGGCTTGGGAGGGTACGAGGGCGTCGTCATGCGGGGAGCGTAGGGCCTCCTGTCCCGCGGTCGCACCGTGATAAACCGGGGTCGAGCAGCGGTCCCGACGGGCCGCCCACCCGAACGGACCGGAGGAACCGTGCCCCGCACCCTGGCCCACGCCCCGATCATGATCCTCAACGGCCCCAACCTGAACCTCCTGGGGCAGCGCCAGCCCGAGATCTACGGTTCCGACACACTCGCCGACGTCGAGGCGATGTGCGCCAGGGCGGCGTCCGCGCACGGGGGCACAGTGGACTTCCGGCAGTCCAACCACGAGGGCGAACTGGTCGACTGGATCCACGAGGCACGGCTCCACCACAGCGGGATCGTCATCAACCCCGGCGCCTACTCGCACACCTCCGTGGCCATCCTCGACGCCCTCAACACCTGCGACGGGTTGCCCGTGCTGGAGGTCCACATCTCCAACATCCACAAGCGCGAGACGTTCCGGCACCACTCGTACGTCTCCCTGCGCGCCGACGGGGTCATCGCCGGGTGCGGGGTGCAGGGCTATGTGTTCGGCGTGGAGCGGGTCGCCGCGCTGGCGGGGTCGGGGAAGGCCGAGGCGTAGGACCTCGGCTGCAGGACGCGAGGCGTGCGCCCGGTCTCCCCGCGACCGGGGCGTAATGCCCGATCTCCAGGAGCACGCCCCTTACAGGCGCCCCGCCTCCACGATCCGTCGCAGGAATTGCCGTGTGCGTTCCTGCCGCGGCTCGCCGAAGACCTGCTCCGCGGTGCCGCGCTCCAGCACCACGCCTCCGTCCAGAAAACAAACCTGGTCGGCGACGTCGCGGGCGAAGCCCATCTCGTGGGTGGCCAGCACCATCGTCATGCCGTCGGCCTTCAGATCACGGACGACGTTCAGGACCTCGCCCACCAGTTCCGGGTCGAGGGCGGCGGTGATCTCGTCGAGGAGCAGCAGCCGGGGGCGCACGGCCAGGGCGCGCACGATCGCCACGCGCTGCTGCTGACCGCCGCTGAGCCGGTCGGGGTATGCGCCCGCCTTCCCGCTCAGCCCGAGCCGGTCCAGAAGCTCATGGGCCCGCTCCTCGGCCTCCGCGCGGGAAACGCCGTGCACCCGCCGCGGGGCGAGGGTGATGTTGTCCAGCACCGTCATGTGCGGGAACAGGTTGTACGACTGGAAGACCACGCCGATACGGCGCCGTACCGCGTCCTGGTCGACGCGCGGGTCGGTGATCTCCTCGCCGTCCAACCAGATCGCCCCGTCGTCGATGTCCTCCAGGAGGTTGGCGCAGCGCAGCAGTGTCGACTTGCCGGACCCGGAGGCGCCGATCAGGGCGGTCACGGTGTGCGGGGCGACCTCCAGGTCGACGTCCCGCAGCACGACCGAGCCGCCGAAGGTCTTGCGCACGGACTCCATCCGCAGCACGGGGGAGTTTTCGAAGGCGTCCACGGTCTCTCGGGTGTCGCTCATGTCGTCCCTCCCTGCGCCCGCTGCCGGTCCATCCGGGCCGTGACCCAGTCGGTGAAGCGGGTCATCGGGATGGTCAGGGCGACGAAGACCAGTCCCGCGACGATGTACGGCGTGTAGTTGAGGCTGCGGCCCACGATGATGTCGGCGGCGCGCACCGCGTCGATCGCGCCGCCGATCGAAACCAGACCGGTGTCCTTCTGCAGCGACACGAGGTCGTTGAGGAGAGGCGGCACCTGGCGTCGTACGGCCTGGGGGAGCACGACGTGCCGCAGCGCCTGCCGGTTGCTGAGGCCCAGCGAGCGGGCCGCCGCGCGCTGCGACGGGTGCACGGACTCGATGCCGGCGCGGAACACCTCGGCGACGTACGCCGAGTACGTGAGCGTCAGCGCGGTGCCGCCGAGCAGTATCGGGTCGACGGTGACGCCCTGCAGCCTGAGGGCGGGGACGCCCAGGACCACGATCATCAGGTTGATGATCAGCGGCAGTCCGCGGAAGAAGTCGGTGTACGCGGCGGCCAGCGCCCGTAGCGGGAAGAACACCGGGCCGCGCAGGGTGCGGGCGACGGCGATGAGCATGCCGAGGACGAGCACGGCGACACCGCAGATCAGCAGCAGCCGGACGTTGAGCCACAGTCCTTCGAGGACCTTCGGGAACGCCTCGCGCGCGTACTCCGCGCTGAAGAACGTCTGCTTGGTGCGCGGCCAGCCGGGCGCGTTGACGACGACCAGGTAGAGGACGACGGCCGTGCCCAGGGTCGACAGGGCGGCGACGCCGGTGGCGCGGCGGGCCCGGTCGCGTTTGTAGCGCTCCCGGTCGAGCCGCCGCCGCGAGGGGACGTAGCCGTCGTCCCCGCCGGGCATGTCACCGTTGTCGTCCGCGTCCTCCCGGCCGGGCTCCTGCTTCACGACCGTCACTTGAGCACCGGGGCGTCGACGGCGTCGGAGAGCCACTCCTGCTCGATCTTCGCCAGTGTGCCGTCCTCGCGCAGGGCGTCGACGGCGGTCGTCACGCAGGACGTGAGGGCGCTGCCCTTGTCGAGGACGAGCCCGAACTGTTCGGGCGTGCCGCCCTGGTTCTCGAACTGGCCGACGATCCTCGCGTCCGTCACCTCGGCCGCCGTGATGTAGAACGCGGTCGGCAGGTCGACCACGATCGCGTCGATCTGGCCGTTCTTCAGCGCGGACTTGGCCTGGTCGTTCTTCGCGTACGCGGCGGCGTCCCGGGTCGGCTTCACCACGTCGTCGATGTAGTTCAGGCTGGTGGTGCCGACCTGGGCGCCCAGGTGCAGCTTCCTGAGGTCGGCGATGCTCGTGGCCTTCGCGGCCGGGGAGTCCTTCAGCGCGACGACGGCCTGGCGCACGTCGTAGTAGCCCGACGAGAAGTCCACGGCCTTCTTGCGCTCGTCGCTGATCGACACCTGGTTGACGTCGAAGTCGAAGGTCTTCGCCCCCGGCGCGAACGCCTTGTTGAAGGGCACGCTCTGCCAGACGACGTCCGCCTTGTCGTAGCCGAGCTCCTTCGCCACGGCGTACGCGACCGCCGACTCGAAGCCCTCGCCGTTCTTCGGGTCGTCGTCCTTGAACCAGGGCTCGTACGCCGGTTCGTCGGTGGCGATCGTCAGCTTGCCGGAGGTCTTCGTGCTCAACTCGCCGTTGGCGCAGGACGCTTTGGACGCCGAGGCGGAAGCCGACCCGGAGGCGTTTTCCTCCGGCTGCGGGGCGCAACCCACCACGACGGTGGCGAGCAGGGCGGCTATGGCGGCGGTGGCGGCACGGCGCGGGGAGCGCGGGGCTCGGAGGACAGGACGCATGGCGTGAGATTGACAGCGTGACGTCCTGTTTGTCGAGGTCACATGGGTGATTGTCCGCATTCTGGGAACGTGTGTTGCATTCCTGTGAACGCTCGGCGGGGCCGCCGGCCGAGGGCGGGGATTGGCAGGCCGGCGGCCCATCCGCGCGGGAGCCGTCATCCCGTGCGGACCTGCCTCCAGTGGACTACGCCACGGCGTGCGCCGGGAGCGCGCGCGGGGCATCGGCGCGTGCGTTCGATTCACACGGGGCGCGTGACGGCGTGGCCAAGCCTCCCACCGGTCGCCTCACCAACTGCCATACACCGCTGCGGAGTTCACCAGCCCCGCGCGCGCCACTCCGGCAGGTGGGGGCGCTCCGCGCCGAGCGTCGTGTCGTTGCCGTGGCCCGGGTAGACCCAGGTCTCGTCGGGCAGGGGCGTCGAAGATCTTCGTCTCGACGTCGTGGATCAGGCTCGCGAACGACTCGGGGTCCTTGCGGGTGTTGCCCACTCCGCCAGGGAAGCCTGGGGCGCGAGTCTGCGGTAGCAGATGAGGGTGCAGGCGGCGATGCTGTGTCGCACCCGCTCAGTCGGCCGAAGTGTTCTGTGTCGCCTCGCGTGCCTCGGTGAGGGCTCGCTGCCTGAGGTTGCCTCCGAACAACTGAATCGTGGTGGCGGCCAGGATGTCATCCCTGCCGATGGTCCGACCGTCCCCCCTGCGGGCGGACAGGGCCCGGAGGGAATCCTGGAGGAACGGAGGTGGGGCCGGTTCGCCCGAGATCACTAGGGTGGCCGTACCGAAACGTTTGACCCCGCCCTCGCGGACGACCATCGCCGCGTCCCGGGCGAGGTCCGTCAGGAACACGCTCGCGATTCCGTCCAGGTCGCGGACCATCGCCGGGACGGCCGTCGCCCCCTGGCTCCGCAGCAGTTTCTTGACCCCGGCCTCGAACCTGTGGGCGCCGACCACAGCACTCGGTTTGCGTGACCTGCTGCGCTTACGAGAAGGCACGATGACACCCTCGGCGTCGTACAGGACACCGGTCAGGCCTTGAAACGTCGGGCTGTGGTCGTACCATTTGTCCCCCACCTCGAGTTCGACGTTCCGGTCGATCGCCGAGAGAAGGTCCCCGGGAATCAGCTTCTTCCGGGCCTCCGCCGCCGCCGCTCTCTTCGCGCCGTCGATGATCTCCGTCAGCACTGTCCGCGTCACCGACGCGGCGGCCCACGCGGCCGACCGAGAGACGTGCATCGAGGTCACGTCCCTGAACACCGCTTTGACGAGAGAAGGCTTGAACGGCGAGACATCCATGACCGAGGCGGTCTCGGGACCGCTGCGCTCAGGGCGTGCGGGCTGTGCGGTCATCGGAAGAAACGCTCCCTAATGTGATCGGTCATGCGCCCCCTTGCTGAAGAACGCAGAGTAGCGGCGCGCTGGTTCTACTGGCAGGCGTACTTCAGGTTCCGTGCCCGGGCCGTGACGACCTCGCCGATCGCCTTGGCCGCAGCGGTCTGATGCCTCTTCAGCGCGAGCACCAGCCGATCCAGATCCCCACCCAGCCCCTCCGCGAAGTAAGCGGGGTGTGACCGAGGTACTCGCCAAAGGGGCAATGAGATGATCTTGAAGCCCTGAGCGCTCGGCCCTCGCATTTCAGAGGGACACGCGCGCTGTTCTGCCCGCGGCAGAACACCGGCCGGACCAGGCTCGAAGATCACTACAGTCCAGGCTCATGACGACGATTACGACGCGCACGGTCGAGTACCCGGCGGACGGTTTGACGATGATCGGGCACCTCGCGCTCCCGACCGGCATCGACCGCCGGCCTGCGGTGCTGCTCGGACCCGAGGGCATGGGGCCCAGCGACGTCGAGCACCGCCGGGCCGATGCCCTCGCCGAGCTGGGATATGTAGCGCTGGCCTTCGACCTTCACGGCGGACGCTATTTGGGCGACCCCGAGGAGATGCTGGCCCGTTGCATACCACTGCTCGCTGATCCCGACCGAATGCGGGGCATCGGCCATGCGGCGCTCGACGTGTTGCGCACCGAACCGCGGACCGACCCCGACCGGATCGCCGCCGTCGGCTACGGCACCGGGGGCGCCATCGGGCTGGAACTCGGGCGCGACGGCGTCAACCTGCGCGCGATCGGGACAGTCAACGCACTGACCACGGGCCGACCGGGCGAGGCAGCGCGCATTCGCTGCCCAGTGTGGGCCGGGGTCGGGTCGGAAGACCCGATCATGCCGCCCGCGCAACGGAACGCGTTCACCGCCGAGATGCAGGCCGCGGGCGTCGACTGGCGCCTCACTGTCTACGGCGGCGCCTTGCACGCCTTCCATCACCCGCCGGTCGACCACCCCGCGGTCCCCGGCGTCGGCTACCACCCACAGCACGCGCAGCGAGCCTGGCGCGACGTCGTCGACCTGCTCGCCGAGTGCCTGCCCGTGACGGAGGATCTGGGGGCATGACCCCGGCAAACAGCCTAGCGCCAGGCCTGGCCCGCGTCGGGCACTGACGGTCAACCGAGCGCCGTCAATTCTGTCGTCTCGCGTCGCCTGGACCAGTGTCGACACCGCCTGCATGAAGGCGATGTACGTCGCTCGACGGTTCTCCAGGCGCCTGCCCACGTGATCGACATACAGCTGCGTGCGGGCCTGTTCCTTCGACTGATCCAGCTCCTGGCGCTTGCTGCGCGCCGCTATTCGCGCTTGCCAGGTCGTACCTGTCAGCGCCAGGGAGGCGCCGAGGCCAGTGCCAACGACGCCTACTACGGCCGTGATGATCTGAGTTCTCATTGCCTGCGACTACCAGCCCCGAGCCCACCACTCCTGAATGTGCGGGCGCTCCGCCCCGAGGGTGCTGTCGTTGCCGTGCCCGGGGTAGATCCAGGCCTCATCTGGCAGGCTGAACACCTTCTCCTCGAGCCCGCTCATCAGGCTCTGGAAGTCCTCGGGCCGTGTTGTCCGACCAGGACCGCCCGGGAACTTGCACGTAGGGGGCAACCATGGCCAACTGGAAAACCATCGGAGGCGTACTCGTCCTCGGCGCCATCGGCAACGCCATCGACGGCAACAACCCAACCAGCACGGCCGCGAGCAGCGAGTCCGACACCCCGGCCGCCGACAGCAAGCAGAGCGCAGCCGTCGACTACAAGGCGCCCGCCGAGAAAGCCGCCGTCCCCGACTTCACCGGCATGGGCCTCCAATCCGCTCAAGACGCCGCCCAGGATGCAGGGTTCTATGACCTCACCTCCCACGACTCCCTCGGCCGTGGCCGCCTGCAAGCCTTCGACCGGAACTGGAAGGTCTGCTCCCAGAACATCAAGGCCGGCACCAGCACCACGACGGGCGCCGAGCTGGACTTCGGCGCGGTCAAGCTGGAGGAGGACTGCCCGAAGGAGGACCAAGCCGAGCCCGCAGCGGCCGACGGGAAGATGCCCGACTTCACCGGCAAGTCCGTGAACACCGCCCGCGCCGCCCTCGACGACAGCACCTCGATCACCGTGGAGGACGCGTCCGGCGACGACCGGCTCGTGTTCGTCGAGTCGAACTGGAAGGTGTGCAGCCAGACGCCGGCCGCTGGGATCAAGCTCAACGGGCAGGCCGTTGCGCTGACTGCGGTCAAGTTCGAGGAGAGCTGCTCCTGAACGCGCTGAGGCCCCGGAGTCACCCGCCCTCGGGGCCGCCTCCGTAGACTCGCTCCGCTACAGGTCGCCGAGAACTTCTTTGCGGGCGGCCTCGGCCTTCCGGTTGAGGGCGTTCGTCATCCGCACCGCCGCAACCGTGAACAGCACGCCCAGCGTCAGGAACACCACCTGCGCGACTACGCCCCACACCGCAACATCCTTCGTCGCGTTCATCACGCCGAGCGCAACCCAGCCGCCGCACACCCACGCAAACCAGATCCGGAACTTCTCGACGCGGACGGCCTTCTGAATGTCGCTGTAACTGCTCACGATGTCCCCCAGGACGTGTGTGGTGGAGTCGCATCATCGTGGGACGAGCGCCGTTGTGCTGCGGATGCGGCCGTGTTGTGACCTTGCGGGCGATGTGAGCGCGGTCCGCTGCCCACTCGGGGGTACACGCTGACGGGTACCCTCAGCCGTCGAGCGGTTCGGCCATGTGCGCCTGAGCGATGGCGTCGATCCGCCGGGCGAGGTCGAAGTCCGCTTCCGTCAGCTTGTGACCGACGTCGTGCGTGGTGATCCCGAACCGCACCTTCCCCCACCGCAGATCGATATCCGCATGGTGGCTGATCAACCGCTCGACGTCCGCGACGTGCACGATCATCGCCACCCCGCCGTGATACCGGATCCCGTACGAGCGTGTGATCTCATCTCCTTCGCGCCGCCACCCCGGCACGGTGTCCAGGGCGGTCGTGATTTCGTCCTCGGTCAGCGGCACCGGTGCTTCTGCCACGCTCAGCTCCCTACGGTCACGGGCGCCAGAACCTCGGCAAGGTCCCGGCCGACCGGGGCATCCTGCCACGGCCGCATCGCCCGCTGAAGGGTGACCAACTCCCGCGCCATGCGGGCCGACCGGGTCTCGACGGCGATGTCTGCCACCGTACGGGCGATCTCCAAAGCCTGGTCCGGCTCGCCTGCGCCGGCCGCTGCGGTGGCGTGCCGGGCGAGGTACACGCCGCGGTCCCGGCGCGCGGTCTCGGGGACGACGTCGAGGACTTGGCGCCACAGCAAGACGGCCTCTGCGCCGAGCCCGAGCCTGCCGTAGCAGGTGGCGCGCTGCACCTCCAGGTAGCAGGGCGTACGCCTGCAGGCGTTGCCCCACGGCAGGTCGTCGTCGACCCGGCCGAGGAGCCCGTCCGCCTCGTCGATCAGCCGGTCAACAGAGTCTCGGTCGTGGGTGAGGCTGGCACCGTGGGCCTGCTGCTGCATGGCCATGATGCGGACCTTCGGCACCAGGCGGTGCGCGTCCTCGAGCGCGGCCTCGCACAGGTCGATGACCGCAGGCCCGTCGCCGAGGTCGGTGCGTACCTGTGCCTGGTTGACGAGGGAGTAGCCGATCAGGTGCGGGTCTCTGGAGCGCATGGCGATTTCCTGGGTGACGCCCCGCCAGAACGCTGCGCCGTCCATGTCGCCGGCGTCCTGGTACAGCCACCCGACCAGTGCGGCGTACGCGGCCCCTACGCGGAGGAGACCGCGGCGGGTCTCGCCCTTCGCGGAGCGCACCAGCTTGTCGATGAGCTGGTACTGCGCGGACACGGTGCCGATCAGGTCGTGCGGGCCGAGGAATATGTCCGCCCGATAGTGGCCCTCCAGCTGCTGCTGGAAGTAGTCGATCAGGGCGGGGTCGACGTGCTGCGGGGCGACCGGTCCCGCGACGAGAGCTGACGCGGTGACCGAGGCGAATGCGCGGCGCTTCACCTGCTCCTCTTCGTGGTGCTCGGGTCGGATCCATCCGGGTGGGGTGGAGAATCCGAGGTCTTCGGGCCAGCGGCCGAGCGCGTCGTGGATGACGATGGCGGTCTCTTCCGGTGGCCAGCCGGGGCGGTTGCCTTCCCACCGTCGCCACGTGCGCGGGGACACCGTGAAGTGGGGGTCGTCGAGGAGCCGTTGCCCGTGCTTGGCCAGCCGGGCCGCGGCTTGCTCGATGGTGCGCCAGCCCGTCCGTAGCCGTGCGGCCCTCAGCGCATCGTTGCGGCCCACCCGTTCAGTCTGAGGTGTCATCGCGCCGTCCCCCGCCATGGCCGCCACATGGCCACGGATGGCCACCGCACGACCTATTTGCGTCTCACCGTGCGCAGCCATCATCGCGGCATGAGTACGGGACGTGTGCCGAACACGATGGATCCGCCACCTGTTCTTGGGCTTCCGCCCGAGCAGCCGGTACCGCCGGCGGACTGCGGAGTGTGCGATGCGCTGGTCAAGCAGCGCACGGAAGCCAGGGCGCGGGGTGATCTGTCGCGCGTCTCTGACTTGAACGTCGAGATCCGCAACCACCACCCAGTCCGCCGGAAGCGGAGGCGGTAACCAGTGGACACCGGCCAGGACACCGGGCCTCCGCGCACGATCGCCTGGTGCCACTGGCACGACGGGCTGTCCGACACCGCGCGCCTCGTGCAGACCGGTGAAGCCGGGTGTTTGTTCGTCTGCGCAGGCTGCCGCCTGAAGCACGGCCTCGTCCCGCTGGCGAACCAGCCGTGAGCCGGGCAGAGACGAGCCCGGAGTGCGAACACGGTATGCACCGGCTGTGCGACGGCCCGGGCGAGGTACGCCGCGAGGGCGCTCCGTCGTGGGAGGCGCCCTTGATGACGTTGCGGTGCGGCTGCCAGTGTCACCCCAGAAGCTCCCGGTCCGGCGCACCCCAATCTTGACGGCCGGACCGGGACCCGCCCGCGTACGTACGCGTCTCCGTGTCCGGTCAGCAGAACGGCCCCGTGACGGTATGCGTCTCCCGTCCGGGGCCGAACTGTGCACGCACTACTTGCGGGACTGCTTGACGGGGTCGAGGAGCAGGACGTGGACGGTCGCGACGGCGATGAACGCCCTGAGTACCCAGGTGAGCAGGACGTGGCGGTCGTCCGGGGATGCTCCGGCTGAGTGGCGGCCACCGTCCACCAGAAGGCGCTGCCGAGCGTGTACAGGCCAGCCACCCACGCGGGGACGATGCGGCGGCGCCAGGCCACAACGAGCGAATTCTCAGGCAGATGGCACGTCCCTGGCGCACCTCTCGTGTTCGCGCAAACGGGTGCGGATGCGCTCTGCCTCCGCCGGGGTGAGGCTGGCGGCATGGCTTCCGCCCGTGGTCGTATACCCGACCGACGAGGACGGCGGGCGGCGGGCCGGAGGAGTGGGGCTACCACCAGGGAGACAACCATGACTGTCCGTACCTACGTTTCGACGACTGTGCGGAACGACCGTGTCGACGAGGTTCTTCACGCGCTGGAGAACGTGGATCCGGATGCGATCGTGGCATCCGTCAACCGCTCGGACGCTCCCGACGTCCCCGCCGGGGTATCGGTATCGCTGACCGGTGATGCCCGTGAGGCGGTGAGGAAGCAGCTCGATGTGATTCCCGATGTGGAGTGCGAGATTGACGTGCGGGACACCGAGGATCTGTGAGCCGGACATGCGGATGGCCCCCCGCCCGGTCTTGGGGACCAAGCGGGGGCCATCCGGCACGGCGGACAGGAAGACTCAGCGGTTACCTGCTTCGTGCGTACGGCGCCAGGCGTTGTGCGCCCGCCGGCCGACCCGGAGCCGGAGCTTCTTGCCGAGGCAGCGCAACCTGAAGAGTGGGATCGCGCCGGGTAGCCCTCGAAACTGATCACGGGCGGCGGTCATCCTGCATCCCGCCTGGCCGTAGCGCACGATCTGGCACAGATGTTCCTCACCCCGCGGTCACTGCTGCCGGCGTCGGTGACGGCGTTCTGGACGCCACCGTCCGTGGGGCACGATGCTGCCCGAGCGTCGACGGGCCTGAACGCGCGATCGCCCCCGCTTCGGTTTCGAAACGGGGCGGTCGTCGTTGGACGGTTACCAGCCTCGTGCGCGCCACTCCGCGAGGTGGGGCCGCTCCGTGCCGAGGGTGGTGTCGTTGCCGTGGCCGGGGTAGACCCAGGTCTCATCGGGCAGGACGTCGAATACCTTGGTCTCCAGGCCGTCCATCAGGGAGTTGAACTCTTCCGGGAGTGTTGTCCGGCCAGGGCCGCCAGGGAAGAGGCAGTCCCCGGTGAACACATGCGGATGCCCGTGCGGGTCGTCGTAGACCAGGGCGATCGAACCCGGCGTGTGGCCCACCAGGTGGCGCGCGGTGAGCTCCACGCGCCCCACCCGGATCGTGTCCCCGTCGCCGACGGGTACGTCGGTCGTCACCGGGATGCCCTCGGCGTCGTCCCGGCCCGCGTACGTACGGGCGCCGGTGGCCGCCACGACCTCGGCGAGCGCCTGCCAGTGGTCGCCGTGCTGATGTGTGGTGACGACGGACGCGATCCCGTCGTCGCCGATCAGGGTGAGCAGTGTGCCGGCGTCGTTCGCGGCGTCGATCAGCAGCTGCTCGTCGGTGGCCCGGCAGCGCAGCAGATACGCGTTGTTGTTCATCGGGCCGACCGCGACCTTGGAGATCATCAGGTCCCGCAGCTCGTGCACATCCGCAGGACCGCCGACCTTCACCGCTCCGCTGTACGTCATGGGGGCAGCCTATAGCGGGGGCAACGACGGGAGCGTCCCTCCTTCGACGCGCAGGGCGGTGCCGTCGCGGCGGCCGGCGAGCCAGCCGAGGAGATCGGCCCGGGGGCCGCTGACCGTGAGCTCATGGCCGCTTTCGAGCTGTTCGGGAGTGACGGACCTGACGGCGCCGGTGGGGATCATGCGCCCGTCGTCCTGCCTGATCATCAGTGCGGGGACACCGGGGTGGTTGCGGAACCGGTCGGTGAGAAAGTTGATCTCGCGCTGGGCGAACTCACCCGGCAGATCCTCCAGCTCGTACCCGATCCCCAGGTCGACGTGATGGATCTCCACCTCGATCCACCGCCGGAAGGGCACCCGGGACGCGGAATCCGTGATCCCGTTGCGGAGCTCGACGGTGCGGGACCAGTCCCCGGAGGCCGAGGCGGCGTCCTGGAAGCGGTCCGCGCTGTCGCGCACGTCGGCGAGCTGGGCCTTCAGAGGGCGCGGCGCGTCCCGCTCGATGTCGGTGTCCCGGGCCTCCCCGGAGACGTACATGGGGTGACCTTCGAGGACGTTCACGAGCGCGTCCGCGTTGCGGGCGAGGTGGGCGAGGACGTGACCGCGGGTCCAGCCGGGCAGCCGTGACGGCTCGGTCACAGCGACGTTGTCCAGTTCGGCGGCTGCGGTGAGGAGCCGCTCCGTCGCTTCACGTACAGAGGCCAGGTCACGTGCGTGATCCATCATGCCGCCGACCCTAGCCCCGCCACACCTTCGGGTGAAGGAGTCCGGCCACGCCCGCAAATCGAATGCACGTGCTATATGGTCGGGTGCGGCGTCGGGCATGCTGGAAGGCCCGGGATTGTTGTGGAACGGGGAAACAGGACCGGCGCTGTCAGTGGCTCCCCCTAGTCTGTGGAAGACGGGGGCTCCCGGGCCCCTGTCACTCACTCAAGAAAGGTGCGGACCGGCGTGGCCGACCGTCTCATCGTCCGTGGCGCGCGCGAGCACAACCTGAAGAACGTCTCGCTCGACCTGCCACGCGACTCGCTCATCGTCTTCACGGGCCTGTCGGGGTCGGGCAAGTCCTCGCTGGCCTTCGACACGATCTTCGCCGAGGGGCAGCGCCGGTACGTCGAGTCGCTCTCCTCCTATGCCCGGCAGTTCCTCGGGCAGATGGACAAGCCGGACGTCGACTTCATCGAGGGTCTGTCCCCGGCGGTCTCCATCGACCAGAAGTCGACCTCGCGCAACCCGCGCTCGACGGTCGGCACGATCACCGAGGTCTACGACTACCTGCGGCTGCTCTTCGCGCGCATCGGCAAGCCGCACTGTCCCCAGTGCAGCCGGCCGATCTCCCGCCAGTCGCCGCAGGCCATCGTCGACCGGGTGCTGGAGCTGCCGGAGGGCAGCCGTTTCCAGGTGCTGTCCCCGCTGGTGCGGGAGCGCAAGGGCGAGTTCGTCGACCTCTTCGCGGACCTCCAGACCAAGGGTTACAGCCGCGCGCGGGTGGACGGCGAGACCGTCCAGCTTTCCAATCCGCCCACCCTGAAGAAGCAGGAGAAGCACACCATCGAGGTGGTCGTCGACCGCCTCACGGTGAAGGACTCCGCCAAGCGCCGCCTCACCGACTCCGTGGAGACCGCCCTCGGCCTCTCCGGCGGCATGGTCGTGCTCGACTTCGTAGACCTCCCCGAGGACGACCCCGAGCGCGAGCGCATGTTCTCGGAGCACCTGTACTGCACCTACGACGACCTGTCCTTCGAGGAGCTGGAGCCCCGCTCCTTCTCCTTCAACTCGCCCTTCGGCGCCTGCCCCGACTGCAGCGGCATCGGTACGCGCATGGAGGTCGACGCCGAGCTGATCGTCCCGGACGAGGACAAGTCGCTCGACGAGGGTGCCATCCACCCCTGGTCGCACGGACACACCAAGGAATACTTCGGCCGCCTCATCGGAGCCCTCGCGGACGCGTTGGGATTCCGGACCGACATCCCCTTCGCCGGTCTCCCGCAGCGCGCGAAGAAGGCCCTGCTGTACGGCCACAAGACGCAGATCGAGGTCCGCTACCGCAACCGGTACGGCCGCGAGCGCGTGTACACCACGGCCTTCGAGGGCGTCATCCCCTTCGTGAAGCGGCGGCACAGCGAGGCCGAGAGCGACGCCAGCCGTGAGCGCTTCGAGGGCTACATGCGCGAGGTGCCCTGTCCCACCTGTGAGGGCACGCGCCTGAAGCCGATCGTCCTCGCGGTCACGGTCATGGAGAAGTCGATCGCCGAGGTCTCCGCCATGTCCATCAGCGACTGCGCGGACTTCCTGGGTGAGCTGAAGCTCAACGCGCGCGACAAGAAGATCGCCGAGCGGGTCCTGAAGGAGGTCAACGAACGGCTGCGGTTCCTGGTCGACGTCGGCCTCGACTACCTCTCGCTGAACCGCGCGGCCGGCACGCTCTCCGGCGGCGAGGCCCAGCGCATCCGCCTGGCCACCCAGATCGGATCCGGCCTCGTCGGCGTCCTCTACGTCCTCGACGAGCCCTCCATCGGTCTGCACCAGCGAGACAACCACCGGCTCATCGAGACCCTGGTCCGGCTGCGCGACATGGGCAACACGCTCATCGTCGTCGAGCACGACGAGGACACCATCAAGATGGCCGACTGGATCGTCGACATCGGTCCCGGGGCGGGCGAGCACGGCGGCAACGTCGTGCACAGCGGCTCCCTGAAGGAGCTGCTCGACAACGCCGAGTCGCAGACCGGGCAGTACCTCTCGGGCAAGAAGGCCATCCCGCTGCCCGACATCCGCCGCCCGCTCGACCCGATTCGGCAGCTCACCGTGCACGGCGCCCGGGAGAACAACCTCCAGGACATCGACGTCTCGTTCCCGCTGGGCGTGTTCACGGCCGTCACCGGCGTGTCCGGCTCCGGCAAGTCCACGCTGGTCAACGACATCCTGTACACGCACCTGGCCCGCGAGCTGAACGGCGCGAGGAACGTACCGGGGCGGCACACGCGCGTGGACGGCGACGACCTCGTCGACAAGGTCGTGCACGTCGACCAGTCGCCGATCGGCCGCACACCCCGGTCCAACCCGGCGACGTACACCGGCGTCTTCGACCATGTCCGCAAGCTGTTCGCCGAGACCACCGAGGCGAAGGTCCGCGGCTATCTGCCCGGCCGCTTCTCCTTCAACGTCAAGGGCGGTCGCTGCGAGAACTGCGCAGGCGACGGCACGATCAAGATCGAGATGAACTTCCTCCCGGACGTCTATGTCCCGTGCGAGGTCTGCCACGGCGCCCGGTACAACCGGGAGACCCTGGAGGTCCACTACAAGGGCAAGTCCATCGCCGACGTACTGAACATGCCGATCGAGGAGGCGACGGACTTCTTCGAGGCCGTCCCCGCGATCGCCCGTCACCTCAGGACGCTGAAGGACGTAGGCCTCGGCTACGTCCGGCTCGGCCAGTCCGCGACCACCCTGTCCGGCGGCGAGGCGCAGCGCGTCAAGCTCGCCAGCGAGCTGCAGCGCCGCTCCACCGGACGCACGGTCTACGTCCTGGACGAGCCGACCACCGGTCTGCACTTCGAGGACATCAGCAAGCTCCTCACCGTGCTGTCCGGCCTCGTCGACAAGGGCAACACGGTCATCGTCATCGAGCACAACCTCGACGTCGTCAAGACCGCCGACTGGGTCGTGGACATGGGTCCCGAGGGCGGCGCCGGCGGTGGCCTCGTCATCGCCGAGGGCACGCCCGAGCAGGTCGCCGGGGTTCCGGCCAGCCACACGGGCAAGTTCCTGCGAGAGATCCTCGGCGCCGACCGGATCAGCGACGCGGCCCCGGTGAAGGCCCCGCGCAAGGCCGCGGCGAAGAAGACGGTCGCCGCCAGGTCGACGGTGAAGAAGACGGCGACGGCCCGGACGGCCACGGCCGCGAAGAGCACGGCGGCCAAGAAGGCGGCCGAGACCACGAAGAAGGCGGCACCCGCGAAGAAGACCACGCGGGCACGCAAGGCCTGACAGTCCGTCGGCGAGGTCCGACGGCGGTTCGGTGAGGCCTGAGGCGGCGGCGCGACAGATCGTGCCGAGTCCGGAAAAATACGACGGCCCGCGGGAACTC